>NZ_BCPS01000094.1:0-9016 GCF_016586185.1 Paenibacillus sp. EPM92 | reverse complement strand
GCCTTGATTCAGACCGAATTTATAAATGACGGTTTGCGTCTCCGGCGGCGTCCAGCTTGGCGGCATTGACCGGTCGGCCTGCTCCGCCGCAGGTGCAGCTAAAGCAACCGGGCCCTCCGGCGCCGCCTCATATTCGTTCACTCCGATGTACAGGTTCGAAGCGGATGCATAGACGTGCTGCCCGGAGCCCAAGTAACTGGTCACCTGCATGTTTTTCCCGGGTTCCCCGAGGTTGAGGCCGCCAATAAGCAAGTAATTCGGTTTTACAGCTTTCGGAAAGTAGCGAACGTCTTCCAGCCCGATCGTTTGGAAGTTTGTGCCGGCGTTCGAATCCCGGTAAGCGGGCAGGGAGGCGTCCGTACCGGCGCCTGCTTCAGCCCCGTTCGGGCGCATCAGCTGGAACGAATTCATGTACTTGTTGGTAATCACATACAATGCGTCTCCGATTTTACGCGAAGATATGTAGTTGCCCTCCAGCTCGGTTTCACGCACCGGCCTCAAGCTGCTGCGGTCGGCGAGATCGTATACGATCGTCTTGGTCGTAGAACGGCCCGGGTTCGGGCGCACCGCGATCTTCTTCAATTCGCCCCCAGCCAGTGCAACGACCGGCATCCGTTCGACGCTCGCGGATGAGCCGGAATCGACCGCTGCGGAAGGGTTCGCCGATACAGCGGGCTTATCCCCGAGCAGCGGCATCGGTTCCGGCTGAACCGGTTCGCCAGACTGCGGATGGAATGTCGTACCGATCACGACCAAATGCCAGTCGTCCACATACAGCTCGCGCGGATAAAAGTTGCGGTCGTCCACATACACCGTACCGACGACGCTCATGTTGTCGGCGGGAACCGCCGACGTTACGATCACCCGGTCGCGGTTCACTTGGTAAATGTATTGGCCGTCCGTCTTGATGATGTCGGCTTCGTCGACGCCTTCGACCTGCACGTTCGTGCCCGAATACCCGGCACCGCCGGCGGCGTCCGCAGACTTGGCTTGTGCTGCTGCAGCCGGAGCGGCAGCTGCCGCGGAGGACATCGCCTTCTCGGCGACCGCACCCGTGGCGGCGAACCCGCTGCCCGAATCCGTGCCGAAGCCGGACTCCTTCAGCAGCTCCTGGAGCCTGGCGACGGATCCGACGGTCGGCAGGCTCTTATCCGCGTCCACGATACTCACCGCTCGATTCGCTCCGTCCCAGTAGACGTTAAAATCGAACGACTCGCTGAAGAAACGCAGTGGCACGAGCAGCTTGTCCTGCACCGTTACCGGGGCTTCGGCCAACGTGACGGCGGTATCGCCGCGGTAGGCGGTCGTGCTGCCGACGGTCAGCTGAATGGATCGCTCGCCTTTAACCGCTGTCGCCGTCTTGGCGGCCTGCTCCCACTCGACCGTTACCCCAAGTGCCGTCGATACGTCGCGCAGCGGCACCATTAATGTGCTGTTGACAAGCTGCGGTTCGACGGAGAAACGGACAGGTCCACCGTTCAGACTTAAAGAGATGCCTTGTTCCGTTTGCGCCTGCGCTGCTGCGGGAATTGCGCCCGCCAGCAGGGAGATGACCAACAGCCTCGCCATCCATGATTGGTTCTTGCTCACCTAAATATCCCTCCTTATACGGGTTTACGATCAGAAAGAAATCGATCCGATTACTCTTCTAACGAAGCGCGCCCGCCAATTGTTTCAATAAAAAACGCCCGTTTTTCCATTAAGGAAGGAGCGTTTGAACTATGCGGTCAAAAACTCCTTTACCTGGTTTCGCCCTTCTTGTTTCGCTTGATATAAAGCCCGGTCCGCTCTGATGAGCAGCTCCTGCGGCGACAGCTCCCGGCTCGGCACAAGCGTCGCAAACCCCAGACTGGCGGTTACTATCGTCGATACGTCCGAGCATGTATGCGGAATGCCCAAGCGCTCGATTTCGTATCGAAGCTGTTCGGCTACGAAGGCGGCTCCGGACTCGTCGGTCATCGGCAGCACGATAATAAATTCTTCGCCGCCGAAACGGGCAATGAAATCGCCCGGACGTTTGGCCGCACGGAGCAGCGCTTCCGCTACCTGCTGAAGGCATAAGTCTCCTTCATGATGGCCGTAATTATCGTTATACCGTTTAAAATAATCGATGTCGAGTAAAATAACGGAAAGCGGGGTGGCGAACCGCAAGCCGTGTCTCCATTCCCGCGCGTAATTTTCATCGAAGCTGCGCCGGTTGGCGAGGCCGGTGAGCGCGTCGATCGACGATATTTTTTGCAGCAGCTCGTTCGTTTTCAAGAGCTGTTGTTCGTTTTTTTTGCGTGCGGAAATGTCGCGAGACACCCAGACGAACGGTTTCGAACCGGGCTCCGGCGTACTGACCCTGCGAATATTCGTTTCCAACCACAGGTATTCGCCTTGTTTCGTACGCATTCGGTAGGGAGGCAAGCTCATCTCGGTCGCCATGATCGAGTAATCGCCGGCATCCTGTATAAGCCGCAGGTCCTCCGGATGGAAGTAATCAAAGATGTTTGTGCCGATAAGCTCTTCCGCCTCGTAGCCGAGCAGCGTCTTGCTCGAAGGCGAGGCGTACAGAATATCCCCTTCGCCCGTATGCTTGGAAATGATATCGCTGCAATGCTCCGTCAGGATCCGGTGCAATTCCTCGCTTTCCCGCAAGGCGGCTTCGGCTTGACGGCGATCGGTGACATCGCGGAAAAGGACCGAGAACGAGTCGGCCAGCGGGGAGGCGTTGATTTCGATCCATCGGTTGCCTGGTTCGTCATACAGTTCAAGAAGGTTTGGCCGATGATCGGTCAGTATGCGGCTGCAATGTTCAGCAATCGCCTGTGCCGCTGCTTCCGGAAACACATCGGTGAAGCTTAACCCGATCAAGTGGGCACGCGACCGTCCGAAGAACATTTCTGCGGAACGGTTCACATAGGTAAAGCGGCTTTGGGAATCAACCGCAAAGAAACCGTCGGTGCTATGCTCCAGCATATCGATCATTTGGGCGAGCGAGCGTTCGGCTCCCGTTTGCAAGGGCTTATGCTCGGTGATAGCCTGCACCTGAATGAAATACAGCTGCCGCCCGGGGGATGTCCGGAGGACCGAGACGGCAACGTTGGCCCAAATGGTATTCCCGTTACGATCGACGAATCTCCGTTCCTTCGGATCGGCGGATGGGGCGGACGTCTCAAGCCCAATTGCGTCCAAGACCTTCGGCTTCGCCTCATACAAGCTCTCGATATCTGCAGGGTGCCTAATGCTATCGACGTGCTTGCCGAGCAGCTGTTCCCGTTCATAGCCCATGATGCTGCAGAAGGCAGGGTTGAG
The DNA here is from genome assembly GCF_016586185.1 of Paenibacillus sp. EPM92. Taxonomy (NCBI): domain Bacteria; kingdom Bacillati; phylum Bacillota; class Bacilli; order Caryophanales; family Paenibacillaceae; genus Paenibacillus; species Paenibacillus sp. EPM92. The sequence continues at coordinate 5,719 of NZ_BCPS01000094.1, read as the reverse complement.
GGAAACGAACGTTCCTTCGGCCGACAGAAAGGCCATGCCTGTTAAGGATCGCTGAAACGCAAGCGTATTCAGATGTTGTTCTTGGCTTTCCACCCCGGGGTCGCTCATGCTGTAGGCACCCTTCCTGCACGAAGTAGTCGTTCATGCCATTCCTACATACATTTTAATGGAAAGAGCCAGTTTACTTCAATGAATAATCCTTCTTTATGTACGACTTAAGGAAGATTTGATGTAAATTTAATTTTTTTAAACGTTCTTCGTACCGCGAGCGGCTGTACCATGGGAATCGGGAGAAGCCGGAACGGGCGCGGCTGCCGACTCCGCCTGTTCGCGCTCCAGCTCGCTGACGCGCTTCTCCAACTGACGAATGGTGCGCTTCAGCTTGAACTGCCGGAGCATGCCGAGCAGCGATGCGATGAGTCCGCCGAGCAAGGTGGAGCCGAGCACGACGAGTATTAACGGAATATCCGCCTGGGTGACGAGGAAATTGACACGCACCGGATCAACGTTGATCACGGCAAAGATAGCGGTAATCAGTGCAAAAATAAGCGTCAAAATGAGCATCCTCTGGGCTTTCATCATGCGATCACACTCCTGCGGGAAATTAAAATTTGTCGGAATGGGCGAGAACGGGAGGGGCTGACGGAAAAAGGCTGAGCCGGGGGAACCGAACTCAGCCTGACTCGCCAGCACTTACTTCGCTAGCGATTCCATTTGTTCCAATAAATCTTTAAATACGCTCATTCCCTGTTTAATCGGTTCCGTCGAGGACATATCGACGCCGGCCCGCTTCAGGATATTGATCGAATAGTCGCTGCCTCCGCTCTTCAGGAAGCCAAGGTAACGCTCGACGGCCGGCTCGCCTTCATCCAAAATTTGCTTCGCGAAGCTCGTCGCCGCCGAGAAGCCGGTTGCATATTTATAAACGTAAAAGCTGTTATAGAAATGGGGGATGCGCGCCCATTCCATTTCAATGTCTTTATCCACGACCATGTCTTTGCCGTAATACAAGACGTTCAAATCGTAGTACACCTGGCTCAGCAGCTGCGGCGTCAATGACTCGCCTTGCTCGGCCTTCTCGTGAATGATTTTCTCAAATTCGGCGAACATCGTCTGGCGGAACACCGTCGTCCGGAATTGATCCATATAGTAGGTGAGCAGATACATCTTTTCCTTCGGATCCGTCGACTTCTTGAGCAAGTAATCCATCAGCAGCGCCTCGTTCAGCGTTGAAGCGACCTCGGCCAAGAAGATGGTATACTGTGCGTAGCGATACGGCTGGTTCGTATCGGACAAGTACGAGTGAAGCGCATGGCCCATCTCGTGCGTCAGTGTAAACATGCTGTTCAGGTTGTCCTTATGATTCAGCAGCACGTAAGGATGAGTGCCGAAGGCTCCCCAGCTGTAGGCGCCGTTCCGCTTGCCTTCGTTCTCGTAGATGTCGATCCAGCGGTTGTCGAAGCCCTCTTGAAGAATGTTCAAGTAGTCTTGACCGAGCGGCTTCAAGCTTTCTTTCACGGTCGCTTTCGCTTCCTCGTACGTGATGTCAAGCTTATATTCCTCGACGAGCGGAGCGAACAAATCGTACATGTGCAGCTCATCGAGCTTCATCAGCTTGCGGCGGAGCTCCATGTATCGGTGCATCAGCGGCAGCGCTTCGTGAATGGCGTCAATCAGGTTGGTATAGACGCTTTTGTCGATTTTATCGCCGAAGAGCGACATCTCGAGCGCAGAAGGATACTTCCGGGCTCTGGAGTAAAAAATGTTCTTCGTCACGTTGGCCGACAACGTCGCCGCTATCGTATTTTTTTGCTTCGCGTAGGTCGCATACATCGCCTCGAACGCCTCTTTGCGCACCGTACGGTTGGGGCTCTCCAGGAATTGGATGTAGCGGCCGTGCGTCAGCTCGACTTCTTCGCCTTGCTCATTTTTGACCTTAGGAAACTTCAGGTCCGCATTGTTCAGCATGCCGAAGATCGTGCCGGGTGCCTGCGCCAGGTTGCCGACTTGAGCCAGCAGCGACTCTGCGTCCTTGCCGAGTACATGCGGCTTCTGGCGAATCAATTCTTCCAGCGTGCGCTTATAGAAAGAAAGCTCCGGGCTTGCTACGAGCTTCTGAAGCTGTTCGTCGGATAAGCTCAAAATCTCCGGCGAGATGAACGACATCGCTTCGTTCACTTCAACACTCAGCTTTTTGGATTTATCCGATAAGGCCTGATACGCAGGGTCCGTCATGTCCTCGTGATGCTTCAGGTTCGCATAGACGTACAGCCGTTCCATATGTAAGGAAATCTTGTCTTCCAGCTCGAAGCACTTCTTAATAGAGGCCGGGTCACTCAATTTGCCCTGAAAACGCGCAATATCTTTCACTTGCTCTTTCACTTGACGATACTCTTGATCCCATGCCTCCTGGCCCTTGATTAAATCCTCTAAGTTCCAGCGGTGCTCGTCCGGGACCTCGTTACGTTTCAGTACTTGATTCATGGGTGCCCTCCTTGTCATATGATTAGGTGTGGCGGTTTGATCCGCCTGGACCGCTGACGCCGATGGCATCAGCAAACAAGCGCTTAGCGCGCCGCACAGCCCTAATGGAATCCATCGCATCGCTCGTTCACGCTCCATAGGAAGAAGAGGTCGGTCAGAAAACTTACGGGATAGTATGACCGGAGCGAGGCTTAAATATTAGTATAGGGATTCCGGACGCCGAAGTCTAATCGCTTGGTGCTTAGACCGGATTCGCAAGGAATGAATAGATCAGCAGCCCGAACGAGAACGCGACCATCACGAGCGCCAGAAGGGCGAGGGGCCGTTTGACGCCGGACGGCAGCGTATCCTTCTTCATAATTAATATCAAGGCCAAGCAAAAGGAAAGGATGATGAAGGTAACGATCGACGTGGCATTGTTCACAAAAATCACCTCTTATCTATGTAATGTATGTTCGCCGCCTAGCGTTATTTTCCTTTTTTTGTACGGACGGCAAAAAACCGACCCCCTGGAGGGATCGGCTTTCAAGAGTTCCGTTCAGCGAGCCGTTCTAGCTTCGCGATTTCACCAATACGAGACGGCCGTCTTTATCCCGGCTTGCCGTGAAATTGTCGTCCGGCTGGATGCCGGCTTCTTTCTCTAAACCGACCGGAATCGTTAACGCGCCATGCTCATTGACCGAGACGACCGATCCGGATTTTTTCTTCAAGTAGCCAAGGGCTAGTACGCCCACGATGATCAGGAAGACAATCGCCCATTTCACAACCGGATTTTCATGGAAGTATCCGGCTACGGAGCGATCCTCCGTCAGCATCTTGGCTGCCGTATAGGCAAGGACGGCGGAACCGAGCCAGATGATGATCGGGAAGCGGTCGACGAGCTTAATGAACAGCGTGCTGCCCCATACCATGATCGGTACGCTTATGATGAGTCCGAGGATGACCAGCGAGAAGCTGCCGTGTGCGGCGCCGGCAACTGCGATGACGTTGTCGAAGCCCATAGCCGCATCGGCGATGATGATCGTGCGAATCGCGTCCGCGAGTCTTGGCTTAGCCTCAATGGCGTGGTCCTTCTGGTCGACGAGCAATTTGTAAGCGATCCAGATTAGGACGAGTCCCCCGATGAGCAGCAAATAAGGCAGCTCCAGCAGCCAGACGACGGCGAGTGTGGCGACGATTCGAATGACAACCGCACCGACGGTTCCCCACAGGATGGCGCCCTTCTGCTTGTCTTTCGGCAAGTTGCGCGCTGCGAGCGCGATGACGATCGCGTTATCGCCTGCCAGTACGAGGTCAATGAGTATAATGTTCAACAACGCTAGTAAAAATGATGGCGTTAACCACTCCATGTCCCTCACTCCTTCTTTCTTTTATAATTATTGTGTACATAAAAATGATCCTGTGCCTGGTTTGGTTCAGGTACTTTTTTCAAACAAAAAAGACCTCTACCCATAATAGGCAAAGGTCTTGCTAACAACGTGACGTTGCCAATAAAGCCGGGGCTCGCAAGAACCCGAATTGACGACTTTACTGTGACAGCTACTCCCCTTTGGAGGACATCCTTATGTAATTATCTTAATTATAGAAGCCAAACAAGCAAGAAGTCAAGCCTGAAAATGCAAAATCGGCTTTTATACTTGGCGAAACGCTTCCCAAATTTGCTCAAGCTCTTCTTCCGTGCCTTGAAAGCGTTCTTTGGAAAAGCGCTCTCCGACCCAGTGCATCATCTCCGGACGGCTGAGGAACGTATGGCATTCTTCGCCCCATTGGTCGGAAATTTCACGTAAAATCAATTGTTTGCCGTTCACTTCCACGGTCAGCATATTCCATTTATCGGTTTTGTAAATCGTATGTTTTTTAATCACGTGCGGGGAACCTCTTTTCAACATAATAATGAAGGACACAACCAGTCTCTCTACTCGCGAATCATACCTTAACTGCCGCGGAAAATCAAGGCGGTACGGGATACGGGACAATCGGCATTGCGTCCCACTCCAAACCGTGGTAATATCCTGCTAAGCTTCAGCATCGGCCGGAGGGCGGGTGGAGGCCCAGAGCTATCAAGATGAGTCGAGACGAGGAGAGTGCTTTGGAGATGAGCAAAGAACGGAAAGCGTATGAACAAATCGGCGTAGCCATGACGTGCCGATCCTATGACGAGTATGTACGGATGTTTGCCTTGAGACCCGAGCTGCTGCAAAGCGGAGCGGTGTTGGACGTGGCGGCGGGGGCCTCATCGTTCGTGGCCGAAGCATGCGGCCGAGGTTACGATGCCCGGGCGGCAGACCCGCTGTATGCGCTGGAGCCGGAAGCGATCCGCGCGAACGGCGTCCGGGAAATTGAAGCTTCCACAGCGAAGCTGGCGGCAATTCGGGAGCAGTTCGACTGGAGCTATTACGGCGATGTGGATCGCCATCGTTCCAATCGCGAGGCGTCGCTCGAACGATTTGCCGCGCACTACGAAGCGGAGCGGTCGAACGGCCGTTACGTGCCGGCTAAGCTGCCGCGCCTGCCATTCGAAAGCGGCGAGTTTTCGCTGGTGCTGGTCAGCCATTTTTTATTTCTGTATCATGAGCAATTCGACTTTGACTTCCATCTCGCGGCGCTTCAAGAGCTGATGCGCGTTTGCCGGCGAGGCGGCGAAGTACGGATTTACCCGGTGATTACGCTGGGGTGGGATCGTTATCCGCTGCTTGAGCGGCTGTCGGAAGCGCTGGGCCGGCAAGGGATTCAAGCCTCGCTGCCGGAGTCGTCGCTGCCGTTCATTCCGGGCTCCAAAGAGCTGCTGAGATTGGCGTATGAATAAGAGGAAGCAAGTTGATTTATCCTCATACTGGTGGTATAATTGAATTATTCGCCCTTGATGGCGATACATCTAGGAGGTTGTTTTCATTGAAAGGTACAGTAAAATGGTTTAACGCAGAAAAAGGCTATGGTTTTATCCAAGTTGAGGGCGGAGACGATGTATTCGTTCACTTCTCGGCTATTCAAGGCGATGGCTTCAAAACGTTGGAAGAAGGCCAATCGGTTGAGTTCGAAATCGTTTCCGGCAACCGCGGTCCTCAAGCAGCTAACGTTATCAAGCTGTAAGATTTAAACTAACTACGATGCCCGGGCTGTTGCGACAGTCGGGTTTATAACATATATCGTTGGGTAGTTGTCTTCTGCCGTATGCATCATGAGACAAATCAGAGCCTGCAGGCGGTTCTTGGAACTTCGGTTCCGGGAACCGTTT
>NZ_BCPS01000093.1:0-12126 GCF_016586185.1 Paenibacillus sp. EPM92 | reverse complement strand
TTGTATATAGATACCTGGACAAATCTTTGACCCACCCGCGGCAGCTGGTGTAAACATAAATGTGATATTTTGAGCGATAGGGAGCGTTAGGATATGCCCAAGTTTACGCACCCGCATGAATTCGAGAAGGTGAAGACCGCGCTGGAGGCGCAGGGACTGCAGTTTGCCGAAGCCTCGGTCAGCTGGATTCCGCAGAACACGATCAAGGTAGAAGGCGAAAATGCCGAAAAGCTGCTCAAAATGATGGACTCGTTCGACGATCTGGACGATGTGCAGGACGTTTATTCGAATTACGAAATGGACGAGGAAGAAATGGCCAAGATCGGCTAAAGGTTCGCGTTATCGCGTTATAGAAACTCCCCCGAACATCCAAGGATGAGCGGGGGAGTTTTTGTCATGGGCTGTCGGGCCTTGAACTTCTGGAGATCCTGCGCAACGAGGCGCACCAGCGTTAATAGCGCGTATCGTTTAATCGACGATACGGAGAATATCGTCCACCGGCTTGCGGGGCAGCCGGGCCGGACGCTCCAGCGGATGGCCGAGCGCGATAACCATATTGATTTGACATTCGGGCCGGATGTCCAGGTACGTGCGGAGCCTGTCTTGCGCGAGCAGCACTGGACCGGTCATCGGACAAGTGGCCAGCCCGCGGGCGTGAGCCGCAAGCATCAGGTTTTGCGAAGCGAGGCAGCTGCTCTTGATGCCTTCTTCGTCCCATACATGGTCCGGGACTAAGTGAACCGGATCGAAGATGCGCTCGCGGAATTTGGATTGGTAAGGAGTCGCGAGACACACGATGAGCACGGGAGCGTCGGAGAAGGCCGTGGCGTAAGGTCCGAACGACTTGGTCAGCAGCCGGGCTTCCTTAGACAGGCCGCGCTGCTCCGCCTCGGAGGCGCGCTTGTGCAGCTCTTCCCATGTGATAGCTTCGATCTCCTTGATTTTGTTGCGGTTCGTGACGGCAATGAATTCCCACGTTTGCGAGTTCGTATCGCTTGGAGCATACCGCGCGCAATCGATCAGCTCCTTAATATCTTCAACGGAAACCGGTTCGTCCGAGTATTTGCGGACGCTTCGACGGTCTAACAAAATTTCCTTGAAATCTTCATAGGCAAGCACACGGGTCGCTTCAGTCATCTTTCATCATCCTCTTTCGTGTTTAACAGACAAGCACCACAAATTTAGTACTTGGTGCTAAAAGCTACACTCATTATACCGGGAGACTAAAGAAATAACAACCGCCGTTCAGCCTTTTTACGGAATGACGACGGTGTCGCCTTCCTGAAGACCGCTGACAATTTCCGTTTTCTCCGGCGTTTCCACGCCGATTTTGACGGTTCTGCGCTCGAGTTCGCCTTGTGCCGTTTCCATCATCACATAATATTCGTCTTTCTCCCGCTGTACGGACAAGGTCGGGATGACCAATACGCCGGTTTTCTTATCGGTTTGAATGGAGGCGGTCAAGCTCAGACCCGCGATAAGCCGCTCGTTCGGTTCGAGCGAAATGACGACCTCGAACTGAGCGGCACTCCCGGACGCGTCCGAGGCGCTTTTGGCGAATTTGGACAGCCGTTCGACTTTGCCCTGCAGCTTCAGCCCCTTCAAGGCGTCGACGCGCACCTCTACGGGCAATCCTTCGCTAAGCCGGAACAGATCGAACTCGCCGACCATACAGATGAGCTGGAGCTTCGACAGATCGACGATTTTGCCGATCCGCTCGCTTTCTTTCACGGACTTCGGTTCCTTCGTGCTATCGAATAAGAAAATGCCGTCTTCCGGCGCGGTAAACTGCGAAGACTTAAGCTTCTCGATCTTCTCGGTTAACTGCGTTCGTCCATGCTCCAGATTTAACCGGTTGATTTCCTCTTGGATTTTGCGGCTTTCGTTCTGCGCGAAGCGCTGCTTGGCGTCGGCTTCGGAAATGCCCGTCGAAGCGTCGCCGCTTCCTATCGTCGCTTGAAATTCACCCAAACGGATATCGAGCTCCTGCTTGCGGGCGGACGCCTGAAGCTCGGCGATTTCATTGCGCAGGTCCGTATCGACGAGCTGGAAGAGCAGGTCGCCCTTTTTCACCTGTTGGCCTTCCTTCACATTCCACGATTTGACATCGGCGGCGAAGGGGGCATTGATGTACGTTTCCTGCTGATACGATGATTTGCCTTTGACCTCGACGCTGCTGGCCAAATCTTCGCGGGTCACTTTGAATTTAAGCGCATTCGTCGTTTGCATCGCCGCCTGCTTCGATTTGTCGGCCGGTCGGCTTTGCCAGAACAATAAACCTGTCACCCCGAGGACAAGCACGGTGGCGATGGCGATGATCCATTTTTTCTTTTTCATGGCAGCATGACTCCTATAACGTGATTAATCCCGTTTGATCGCAGTTAACGCATCGGTGCGGGATGCCTTGACAGCCGGATAAATGCCGGACAGCACACCGGTCATAATGGCGAAGAACAAGCCGAGCGGCAAAATCCACAGACTGATGAACAAAATCTCTTCGCTGCCGGATCCGCCCGAAAAACGCATGATGACGATATTGATCGCCCAGACGACCCAATACGAGAGCAGAATGCCGACCAGCCCGCCAAGCAGTCCGAGCAACGCGGATTCGACCATGAACATGTTGCGGATTTGCCTCAGATTCGCCCCGAGCACTTTCATGATGCCGATTTGTCTGCGCCGCTGGTAGGTTGACATCGTCATTGCGACGACGATCGAAATCGAGGCGACGAACAGGATAAACAAGCCGGCCCCGCCAAACACGATTCGTACGATCATAAGCTCGGACTGTATCCGCTCTTCCCGGTACAGGTTCGTCTGCACATCAAGCTTGAGCTTCTTCAACAGCTCCTCCACTTCTTTGACGTGGGAGCTGTCGGTCACTTTTACTTTCACTTCGTCGTAATCGGCTGTTGTCGCGGGTTGTCCGCCGCTGTTCGGCCTTTCTTGACCACCGTTCATTAACGCCTGCGCCTCGGACAATCGTTTGCCGAGCGCGGGTGAGACATAGGCGATCTTCTGATTCGAGACGATGTCGTCCGACATGCCCTCGGGCTTCTTCAGAATGCCTACGACACGTACAGGAATGGAGACGCTCTCCCCGCTGCTCGCTCCGAAGCCTTGCGGCACAAGCGTAATCAGCTTCTGGTACATGGGATAGGCGAGCGTCCGCTGTTCGCGCCAGGCTTGCATCGCTTCGCGTTCGTTCTCGTAGTTTCGTGTTCTCGACACTTGTTCGTCCTGCAGTCCCATCGTCGCCCCGTAGCTGAGGATGATCGTATTCTCGAGGTCGGACGGGCCGCCTTGCTGGAGCTCGATGCCGAAATCGTCAAGCGTGTCCAGCTCGGTTGCGTAAATTTCGTTCAAGTACCCCTTCTTGTTATCGAGCTCCAATTGAAACCCGTGTAACGTCCGATAGGTCGACAGCGCCTTCATATGCGGGAAGCTGCGAATCAGATCGATTTTGCTCTGGGTCAGCTCGTAGGGCTTGGACGCGTTCGGATCGCCGTCCGGCGCCCCGGTTTCCGGACCGCTGCCGGAGCGGACGGAAATTTCGTCCGATTTCAGAAAATCGTACATCCGCGCCTTGCTGAACTGGTTGATCGATTCGCCGAACGAGAGGGCGACAATGATCGAAGCCGAGCCGATGGCGATTCCCATCGCGCATAAAGCGGTGACGACGATCCGGCGCTTGAGCTGATCCCAGCCGAGCTTGATGTAGTCGGTCAGCTTCATCCGGTTTCACCCGCCCATGCGCCGTCTTCGACGAGGCGTCCGTCCCGCAGTTGAATGACCCGCTGGGCGCGGCGGGCCACCTCGAGCTCGTGCGTGACAATGACGAACGTAATGCCCAGCGTTCCGTTCAGCTCGATCAGCAGGTCGATGATCTCCTTCTCGGTTTTCGTATCCAGGTTCCCGGTGGGCTCGTCGGCAAACACGATGGCCGGCTCGGTCACCAGGGAACGCGCGATGCTTACCCGCTGCTGCTGGCCGCCGGACAGCTGGGACGGGAACATTTCCGTTTTCTCGCCGAGTCCGACCTTCGTCAGCAGCGACACCGCTTTGTCCCGGCGCTCCTTTGGTTTCACAGCTTGAAATACGAGCGGCAGCTCGACATTTTCCCGTACCGTCAAATGAGGAATCAGTTCGTACGATTGAAAAATAAAACCGATATGCGAACGCCGAAATTCGGCGAGCTGATTTTCGCTCATTTTCTCGATCGGGCTGCCGTCGATGAGGATGCTGCCGGTTGTCGGTTTCATCAGGCCCGCCATGAGATTGAGCAGCGTCGACTTGCCCGAGCCCGAACTGCCGAGCAGCGCGACCATTTCGCCTTTGGCGATGTGGAAATCGATTTCATGGAGCACCGGCGTAGCTTCTACGCCGTTCTTGAAGCTGTGAGACAACTGATTGACCGCAAGCACATAACCCCTCCGTTACTTATAGTTCTACCTCTGAGTATGACGGATGATCTTTCCAGAACGTTGCACGTTGTACCGGTTCTTAAGAAATCTTTAAGAAGTGAGTTTCGCCGCACCAAAAAGCCGCCCGGGTTCGCTCGACTTATTAGACGAACGAAGGGGCGGCGAATCCTGCATAGTCAGGCTTGAAAATCGCGGGCGCCGTTCGCACCGGTGCTCCGGGCGTGAAGGACGAGAAAGCAAATCATCGCTACGAACGCGAGTCCCGATCCGAAGGCATACATCGTCTGCGGGCTGAAGTCGTTAAAGATCCAGCCGCCGATCGTACCGCTAAGCAGCCCGGCGACCCCCGACCAGATGACGGCGAACACGGCTTGTCCGCTTGCCCGGTATTGATCGGGAATGACCATCTGGATGTACCGGATCGCCGTGAACAGGAAGATGCCGAATGACACCGAATGCATCAATTGCGTTACGATGACCCAGAGAGGGTTGTCGATCCAGCTCATCATCAGAAAGCGGATGCCGTACACGAGGCTGCAAACCGCCAGCAGCGGCAGCTCTTTATATTTGTGACCGTATTTGCTAAGCAAGAAAAAAGCGGGTACTTCGCTGAGGGCGGAAGCCACCCACGACCAGCCGATGAGGGAAGGGCTCGCTCCGAGCTCCTGCATGTATAAGACCAGGAAGCCGTCATTGAGCCTGTGCGCGGTAGCTACTATGAGCAGCGTCACCAGGAAGGCCAGGAACGGCCGCGAAGCGACTATCGGGACGAAGCCCGAGAAGTCGGGCTTCTTGATTTGCGGGTCGCGTGCGTCCTTCAACAGGAAGGCCAGCAGCAGCGAAATGATCAGCACCCCGACCGTCAGCACCGGCGTTAAGGTTGCACCGTAATATTTCAACAGCTGTCCGAAGCCGAGCGCCGCAGCGGCGAACCCGATCGAGCCCCATACCCGGTAGGAGGCATAGCTTTTGCGGGTTCCGCTGACCGTTAACAGAATCAAGCTGTCGTTCAGCGACATCATCGGCTGCTGGAAGAAAAAGAAGACAGCCATCAGGGCAATCGTTAACGCGAAGGCATCCGTCCGGAACACGAGCAGGGAGATCGCGAGCTGGCCGATGACGATCAGGATGAGCACCTTGCGGATCGTCCGGTACTTGTCGCTCATCATGCTCCAGAACAGGTTGGCGACGATGCCGACCAGCGGCCCGACGGAGTACAGCAGACCGATTTGTATGGTGGTGTATCCTCTGTATTGAAAGTAAAGCGGGAAATACGAAGTGATGATGGCGATCATCATAAAAAAGGAAAACGTAAAGCTTCGTAAGACCAGATCATTGCGCCTCATGGGCGATTCCGCAGTCATGAGCGTCCACTCGATTCTGTGTTAATTTTGTCCGCTGTCCGTGTGTTCGGTCCGATGCTTCCCGGAACCGTCCGATCGCGGGCCGCTGCACGCAGGACCTGCCAGACGACGGCCGCTTCGGCCGCGAGTCCCAGCGATTGCGCCAGCGCTCCGATCATCCCGTTCCAGCCTGGCGTCATGAACACGCAAACGACTAAGGTTAACAGGGTTATGCACACGTTTGCAGCTTGTGACCATACCATCGTTTTCGTTTGGCCGCTCAGCATTAACAGCCCGTTGCCGTAATCGAGCCATGGAAAAACCAGCGTCAACAGCGTAAATACGCGAAGCGTTGACAGAGAAGCGTGCATCAGCCGCTCGTTCACGCCCATCACCTGCTCCATGAACCAGGGTCCGATGTCCGTGTAGGAAAGCAGGGAGAGCAGCAGCGTCGGAATTAACGACAGCATCAAGGCGAAGCGCAGCACTTTCCGCGCATCTTTGCGGTAAAAGTTCAAGACGATCTGATGCGTGTAGGAGAAGAAACTGGTCACCAGGTTCGTCACGCTGGCGGCGATGGCAAATGCGGCGATCGCTAACTGAATATCGCTTGTTTTGCCCAGAAATGCATTAATGGCTGGCACCGACACGACTGCAATGACGGACGAATAGAGCAGCGGCTTGAAAAATCTGAATATTTGCGACGGCTTTTCAATCGGATGGTCGGGCTTCTTTTCCGGAATGTGGCGCTTCAGCAGCGACCGGCCCTCCCATATGCTGACGGCAGCCTCGATCACCATGCCGACAAGGAAGATGATGGCGCCGACTTTGCCGCTTGTTACGCCGGTGCGGATGAAATAAAGCGAGACGAGGTACATGCCGATAAGCCGGATCAGCATGCCGATTGTCAGCCACTTGGTACGCATATTGAAAATGATGACGCCGTGAAACAAGCAGCGCAGCCCCGAGAAAATGCTGACGAACATAAGGATGCGAAATACATCCATCATCGGTTCAATCAACGTCGGGTCCGCTCCGAACAGGCGGGCGAACACCCACGGACCTGCCGGGGTATAGCTTAGGATGGCCCCGAGCGCGAGAATAGTGCCGAGCACATAGAGGCTCACAACGGACATCGCCCGGAAGGAGATGCGGTCGCGAACCAGGGTAGAGCATGTTTGCCGGAGCAGTACGGCCGGTTTCTCGGTGATGCCGAGAATGCTCATCGGCAGGGCGTAGCTGGCGATGATGATTTCCGGATTGGCCGATCGCGCCAGCGTGCTGTTAATAATGACATGGGAGATGGTAACTAGGCTCGCCGATATGCCGAGCGGCAGGAAGAAGGCTAACAGCTGGCTGAACGTTACGCGTTGGTGCTCGGATTCATTCATAGCAGCCCCTCTTTTCACACAGTCCCCACATTATACCACGAACCCTGAAAATGGAGGAGAAAAATTTCGTTCCCTACTGGAACGAAGGTCTTGTTTCTGATACATTAATAGAATAAACTGTGAGTGCCTCTTGCAGGTCCGGGTTTAAAAGCTTACAAGGTGGTGCACCTCGCATGACCGATGTTTTTGTATGGGACGAACGGCTCGGCATTCCGCTGCCTCAGCTGAAGAAAGACTTCGAGGATTACTCGAAACGGGAGCAAGCCGAGCTGCTGCTGCGCTGGGAAGAGATCCGCGGAACGATTCCCGACCGGGTCAAACAAATCGAACGGATCATTATCGTGAAGCAGGACCAGTTGAATGTGGAAGACGACTTTGCAACCTCCTGCAGGCTGAACAGCGAAATCGCAGAACTTGCGAGCACGATCAATGAGCTTCATTTATGGTTCCGTGTCAATCAAGATATGGATGCCCGTGCGGCGCATCATTAAATGTAGAGACGAATTCAAGACGATAGACGCCATTAACCCCGGGAGGTTCGCGTAACGTGAGTTGGACAGAAAGCCTCGGCCGGATCGCAGCGCAGCTGACGAGCCATCGGCCTTCCTTGTACCCGACGGAGGAACTGGACGACTTGGCGGATTTGAAAATCTCCAAGCTGTCCACGGACGGATTCGAAGGCGAACGCCGCAGCTTCGCGCTTGCCGTGAAGGCTGGGCTGCATCTATTTAATGAAAGCCTGGATCATTCGCACAACCTTTCGCAAGACATCCATACGCCTGAAGGTAGCTACTGGCACGCCCTCATGCATCGGATGGAGGGGGATTACCCGAATGCAGACTACTGGTTTCGGATGGCCGGCGGTCATCCCGCTCATCAGGAGTGGTCCGATCGGATCCGGGAGCGGCTTGCTGCGTTCGTGTGGGATGATATCGGAAATCCCTCCTTTCGGGCCGCTTTCGAACAATGGTCGGCGGACGGGCGCTTCGAGCCGGCAGGCTTCAACCGGCTTATCGAAATGCAGGTGACGCGCACGAGAAATGAACGCGTGGAACAATTGCTGATCGAGCTTCAATGGGAAGAGATGCGGGCGCTGCTGCAGCACTGCTACGCGTTAAGCGGCGGAGGAGGGGATTTGTTTGAACCCCGGTAGCTCCAAAGCGGCCGTTCCGAACGGGCCTTTTCGTTTAGTCTCGAGGGTGTACCGCTACGTCCTGCCGGGCGTACGTGAACAGCTGGGTTATTGGCGCGATCGAGCCGAAACGATACCCGATCCCGAGCTGCGGAAGCAGGCCATCGACAGCATGACGGCGAAGGAATTTCACTGTATCGGAGGCGCAGTCTATGCGGCGGCTCATCCCGCGATGCGTCATGTGCTGATTCCGCTCATCGTCGCTTTCCAAACGATCAGCGACTACTTGGATAATTTGTGCGACCGCAGCACTTCGCTTGACCCGGACGATTTCCGCCGGCTGCATCAATCGATGCTGGACGCCGTCGATCCGTCCGAGCCGCTCCACGAATATTACGAATTCCGGACGGAGCGCGAAGACGGGGATTATTTGAACGATTTGGTCAAAACGTGTCAAGCCTCACTCCGCTTACTGCCGGCTTATCCGCTCGTGGCTGCCTCGGTTCGCGAACTGGTCGGGCTGTATTGCGATTTGCAGGTGTACAAGCACATCCGCAGAGAGCTGCGCGAGGAGGCGCTGCTCACCTGGTGGGAACGTCACAAGAGCCGCTTCCCGGCCATTCAATGGAACGAATTTGCCGCGGCGACGGGTTCGACGCTCGGGGTGTTTATGCTGTTTCTGGCGGCTTCGGAATCGCGCTTGCAGGCGGACACGGTACAGCGCATTCATGAGGCGTACTTTCCGTACGTCTGCGGGCTTCACATTTTACTCGATTATTTGATCGATCAAGAAGAAGATTTGTCCGGCGGTGATTTAAATTTTTGCAGCTACTATGCGAACATGGATGCCACGGTCGAACGAATCGCCGTGATCGTCGAGGAGGCGAAGCGCCATTCGCAGCTGCTGGAGCATCCGGCTTTCCACCGGATGATTATCGAGGGGCTGCTGGCGTTATATTTGTCCGATCCGAAGGTCAGCAAGCAGCAGGAGGTTAAGCGTATCTCCCGCCGTTTGATGAAAGGCAGCCCGTGGATGCGGCTGTTCTTCCTCGTGAACAGCGTCTGGATTCGCAGGACCACGTAGCGGGAGCGGACAGCGCCACAGCGATGTAAGACCAACCTAAGATGCCAATGTTTTATATTTATAGAGATAATAAGGGCAGCGACAAGGAGGAAACCATCATGACAGTAAAAAAAATTGCCGTTCTCACGAGCGGCGGCGACTCGCAGGGAATGAACGCGGCGGTTCGCGCCGTCGTACGTAGCGGGCTGTTTCACGGCCTGGAAGTGTTTGCCGTACAGCGGGGATATGCCGGACTTATTAATGACGATATCCGGGAAATGGATTTGCGGAGCGTCGGCGATATCATTCAACGGGGCGGAACGATTCTGCAAACCGCCCGCTGTAAGGAGTTTATGACGCCGGAAGGGCAGCAGCTCGGTGCAGACAACTTGCGTAAGCGGGGGATTGACGGTCTCGTCGTGATCGGCGGAGACGGATCGTACCAAGGGGCGAACAAGCTGAGCAAGCTTGGAATCAAAACGATGGGTCTTCCGGGTACGATCGACAACGATATTCCGTTCACCGATTTCACGATCGGCTTTGACACAGCGGTCAGCATCGTCGTTGACGCCATCAACAAGCTGCGCGATACGATGAGCTCTCACGAGCGTTCGTCGGTCGTGGAAGTCATGGGCCGCCACTGCGGCGATATCGCGCTGTACGCGGGACTGGCCAGCGGGGCGGAGACGATTCTCGTACCGGAAGTGCCGTTTGACCTGGACGAAATTTCGAACCGGATGGCCGAAAATTTCGCACAAGGCAAACGTCATAGTATCGTCATCGTCGCAGAGGGTGTCTGTAAGGGCGAGGTCATTGCCCAGGAAATTACGAAGCGCAACGGCATAGAACCACGCGTTACGGTGCTCGGGCACATTCAACGCGGCGGCGCGCCTACGCATAACGACCGGATTCTGGCAAGCAGCCTCGGCGATTTCGCCGTGCGGAGCTTAATCCAGGGCGAATCCGGCAAAGCATGCGGCGTGATTAAGGGCCAGCTGACGCTGACCGATATCGATAAAGTGGTGCACACGAAGAAAGAATTTGATATGGATTTGTATGAGCTGACGAAACGTTTATCGCAATAATAGCGGCTTGCCTTACAAGGGCTTCTTTCCCGGAAAGAAGCCTTGTTTGTTCAGGTGGAGCCTCGCCGCCTGCCGAAGATTTGCCTCATGGTTTCCCCGTTATTTGAAGCGGAGGCAAGCTTACGCAACTGCCGTATGCGGACCCGCTTGTTCGATGGAGGAAGAAGAGGGGGCTAGCCGCCCCTTCTTGCTCGCTCCGACCGAAGCGCATTTAAAATTTCGTGCGTCGGCCGGTTGCCTTTCGCTGCATAGAACACTTTGCCATCGGCGCCGATGACAAATACGATTCGCTGCTGACCGAGCAATCCGAACAACGTTTGCTCGACATCGTACGCTTGCCGAATCGATTCGCCTTCGTCCGTGACCAGCGGGAAATCGTAGTTGAACTTATTCGCGAATCGGCGGTGCTCCTCCAGGGTGCCCGGGTTGATGCCGAGCACGAGCGCATCAAATTCGGCGTACTGCGCTTTCGAATCGCGTACGGCACAAAGCTGCTTCGTACAAATGGGCGTTTCGTCCTTCGGGTAAAAGATGAGAACGATCGGCCGACGGCCTAAATCTTCGTCGAGACGGATCGTGCCTTGCGTGCTTTCCGCAGTAAATGCGGGAGCCGGTGTGCCGACTGCCAGCATGTGTTGTTCCTCCATTTCCTGCGAAACTAGAATGGAAATCTTGTCTCATCCCTCATTGTAACGGATGAAGCTAACCGGCCGCAATTCGGGTGGCTGCGCCGCCGCCGGAGCAACCCTCCTTGGTCTTGCCAAAGCCTGGCGAATCCGGTAGGATGGGAGAGCAAGCTATGCCCGGAGAACGGAGGGATCATCGATGTACTTATACAATATGGAAATTGAATTGCAGGACCGGCAAATCCGCTTGGTGGTGTTGGCCGAACGGGACGAAGAAGCCTTCGACCAGATTGAAGGGCTGCTGGCCCGGTTTTACGTGAAAACGCCGGAGGTGCTAGAGGCCGCTATCGTCGAGAAGAAACGAGCGACCAGAGGCGCAGGCTTCGTAATGGACTTGCAAGCCTAAACCGTATGTTGTGGTAAAGCCGCTTCCGTTTTACAGTAAAGATACCCGAGTCTAACGGCGCTCATGTGAACGAGCTAAGGCAAGGATTGCCCGCCGCCGACGGCATCGTATTGGCGACGGCCGGAATATTGGGGCAGCTTGTCCGGCGCGTGGAAGAATGTGCTTGACTTTGTCGGCTTCGACCATTTCGACGGCAAGCCTGGGTTATCCGTTAGTTCAGCCGGAGGACGCCAAAACCCGAGCAAGGGTAGAGCGGCCTGTCGGCTATTTCGTTCATTGGCTCGTGCGGCTCACGAAACACAGATAAGGGAGAGGGAATCGTGGCAGCGATCCTGACGAACGATTGGGCCGATTTATTGGCCGACGAATTTAAACAACCGTATTATTTGGAGCTGCGGGAGTTTTTGAAGCGGGAATACGCTTCGCGCACCGTATATCCGGACATGCACGATCTGTTTAACGCTTTACACTTTACGGCATATGCCGATGTGAGGGCCGTCATCCTGGGGCAGGATCCGTACCATGGGGCGGGTCAGGCTCACGGTCTCAGCTTCTCCGTCAAGCCGGGCATTCCTGCGCCGCCTTCGCTGCAGAACATGTTGAAGGAGTTGCGGGACGATCTGGGCTGCCCTTTGCCCGATAACGGGTATTTGGTG
>NZ_BCPS01000092.1:0-47556 GCF_016586185.1 Paenibacillus sp. EPM92 | reverse complement strand
CCTTGGGCGCAGCAGGGCGTTCTCTTGCTGAACACCGTGCTGACAGTCCGGGAAGGAGAAGCGAATTCGCATAAAGGAAAAGGCTGGGAGCGGTTCACCGACCGCGTCATCTCGCTGTTGAACGAACGGGAGAAGCCGATCGTATTCATTCTCTGGGGCAGCCATGCCCAGCAGAAGATGCAGCTGATCACGAACCGGCGCCATCTCATCCTGCGAAGCGTGCATCCCAGTCCGCTATCTGCGCATCGGGGATTTTTCGGCAGCAAGCCGTATTCGCAAGCGAATGCTTTCCTGCAAAGCATCGGCAGCGAACCGATCGATTGGCAGCTGCCCGATCTCGGCGTTCGCCGAGGCAGCAGCGCATAAACTATCCGCCATGCCAAAGAGAGCGGATCGCCCCATACTTGCGGTGCGATCCGCTCTCTTTTAGTAATCGACGTCCGGCGTATACGTATTCACGGCGTTCCACAGCAGAAACTCTTCCACACCGTTATCCTTCAAGGCGCGGATCTGCTCTTCGATCTGCTGCTTGCCGTACCGGATATGCCCCGGCACCCAAGTGGCGGTAAAGTCTTGAATCCAGGGGCGGACGACGGGCTTGAGCTCCTGAAGCGGTTCCAGTTTTTTGTGCGTATCTTTAGTCGCGCCGTCAATGGTGGCGTAGGGAGCGGCGTCCGGCACTTTAGAGCCGAACCAGCCGGTCGAATAATGGCTCGGATAAATCATCGGACAGATGACGTCGACGTTCTGCGAAATTTTTTGAAAATCTTGCCCGATCCCTTCGGCAGCCGGTACGGAAGCGGCATAACCGAAAATGTCTACGGACACCCTTGCGCCGAGCGGAGCGAGCTGCTCGTGCGCGTATTTGACGAACTCGGCGACGGCATCGATGCGCGTCCGGTCGTCTTTGTCGTATTTCAGGGAGTCGGCCCTTTTCTCGAAGCCTTCCGGAAACCGGACGTAGTCGAATTGTATTTCTTTAAATCCGGCTTTTACGGCTTCTTTCGCCACTTCGATATTGTAGTCCCATACTTCTTTTTTATAAGGATTCACGAAGCTGTCGGGTGGATTTTTACTATTGCCCCAGACGGAACCGTCTGCGTTTAAGAAAGAAAGATCAGGACGTTTTTTGGCCAACAAGGTATCTTTGAATACGACGATGCGGGCAATCGGATATACGTCGTGCTCACTCAGCGTCGACATAAGCTTGCCCACGTCGGGAATAATTTTTTGCGTTGTCTCCATGGCAAGCAAGGCCGGATTCCCGGTATCGTATGTAATATACCCCCAATCGTCCTTCACATCGATGACCATTGCGTTCAGCTCGGTGTCATCCATCAGCTTGAGCAGCGTGTTCATCCGCGAGCCGCCGGCACTGTGCGCCGTCGCATAGATGCCTTTTACGGCGGGGGCGTCCTTCTGCGGGTCCAGCTTGACGGCCGGCTTAAGCGGGTCTTCGGGATTGCCGTTCGGGGTTGCGGCTGGCTGCGTTTGCTGCACGATGGCGTTCTTGGAATCTAAGGATGCCTGCACCATTTGTTCGAACGTGGCGTCGGGATGGTCGGCGCTAACGCCGCTCCAAGCCATGAATAACGCGGCCACTAAGAGTTCCATGTTCGTCTCTCCCTGCTAGTATAATATCTATCATTATACCAAAGAAACCGAAAATCGATAGACAGCTTTGATACAATTTGACGAACCGTGCTACAATGCAAAGAATGATGGCCGATGGGACATGCGATCTTAGTTTGATTAAAGGAAGGTAATGATGAACAAGCAGCTTTGGAAATTGCGGGGCCTTAATTTTTCATATTATGCAACGACCGGCGTACTTAATCCTTTTTTGCCGTTATATTTGGGGGAGCGCGGCTATTCGTCTTCGCAAATCGGGCTGTTGATGATGATCGGACCGTTCATCACGATATTCGCCCAACCGATGTGGGGATATATCAGCGATCGTTATCAAACGTTGAAGCTCATTATTTTTTGCTTGTGGGGCATGACGATATTGTCCAGTATCGGCATCTTCGGAACGAGCGGGTATATGAGTGCGTTCATCTTCATGCTCATGCTGTATTTCTTCATGCTGTCTTCGACGCCGCTGCTCGATACCTTGTCGATACGTGTGGCGGAGCGGGCGCATGCGACGTACGGCTCCGTGCGAATGTGGGGCTCGGTCGGCTTCATGCTGCTGTCCTTGTCGTCGGGTTTCCTGCTCACGGCGCTCGGAGGCATGCATAATCTTTCTTTCCTGTACTGGACGATATGGGTTCTGCCGATGCTTCTTCTACTGCTGCTGCGCGACGAGAAGGGGAAAGGCGACGCTGTCGTATCGTTGCGCGCTTTCGGCAGCATGCTGCGCAACAAACAGTTTATATGGTTTTTATTTCTCATTTTCCTGATCATGGTTCCGCACCGGATGAACGATTCGTTGTTTGCTTTGTATTTAAAAGATTTGGGCGGCTCCGATGTGATGGTCGGCTGGGCATGGGCGCTTGCCGCAGGCAGTGAAATCCCTACCTTTGCGCTGCTGGGGCGGTATTTGAACAGGTTTCACGAACTGGCTCTGCTCGGCATCGTGGCGGTGCTGTATACGATCCGCTGGTTGTTGTACGGATTTATTCAAGACCCGGTTATTCTCATGTTTTTGCAAACGACGCAGAGCATCACCTTCGCCGTGTTTTGGATTACCTCGGTGCATTACGTCGTACGTCTTGTACCTGACCATCTGCAATCGACGGGACAATCGATGCTGTCCATGGTATTTCTCGGATTGGCCGGGATCGCGGGCGGCTACGCCGGCGGCTTCGTCAAAGACGTATTCGGCGGAAATGATATGTATCTCTTCGGTGCGGTGATAGCCGGCCTCGCCGCTGTGCTCACATTCGGTACGCAGGCCTATATGCGTAAAAAAAACCATCCTGCCGTGTAGGCGGATGGCTTGGAAAGGCTCCGGTCAGGAGCTTTTCTATTTTTGCGCGTTTGGCTGTTGTGCCGTATCGGAAGCAATCGCCAGCTCTTTTTTCGGAGCTTCCAGCTCACGGTTGTCATTCGTGTTTCCACTGTTGTTGTTCGTCGCATCCTTGAACTCGCGGAACATCTTGCCGAAGCTGCGGCCGAGCTCGGGCAGCTTGTTCGGTCCGAACAGCAGCAGCAGCACGACAGCGATTAAAATAATATGCCATGGGGATAAGGCGCCCATTCATGATCCCTCCGATTACCGTATTCTATGTCATATCATATCACATTTAGGCGGAAAGCATAACATGGAATTATTGCGAAATGTTGAAACTCATAAATAAAACGCCCCCTTCTTAATGAAGGTGGGCGTCTTTCTGGTGCTCGGATATGCTGTATTGAATAATTTCCATGGCGTCCTCGGCCTCCAGGGCAGCGAGCCCGTTTCGCAGCACGATCTCCGACTCGAGTTCACGCTGCTTGAGAAAAGGATATAATTCCGGCGTTAATTTCATAACAATCGTCGAAAGCTTTACTGTTTCCACAAGCATCACCCTTCCCGTCATCTGGTGTTGAGAGATCAGGAGCCACTTACGAGCCATACAGGTAAAGCCGGGGAAATCAACGGCTATGAAGTTACAATTAGATTATAACATAGATTGTTTAAGTTGACAGCGGTACTTTTGTGCCAGCGGACAGCTAAAAATAAGCTAATTTCTGCGAAATAAGCCCATAACGCCGACGGTTTCGGTGATATTCACGAACGCTTGCGGATCCCATTTGCGGACGAGCTGCCGGAGGTCGGCGAGCTCATAACGGGTCGTTACGGTCATCAGCATATGCTGCGGCTGTTTCGTATATGCCCCTTCCGTTTGAATAACGGTAACGCCGCGGTGCAGCTTTTTCATTTTTTGCAGCAGCAGATCCTTCTTTTGCGTGACGATATAGACGGTGACCTTCAAATGCCGGATATGTATCGTGTCCACGACCTTGCCCGTAATAAAAATAGTTACCATCGAATAGAGGGCGAGGTCCCAGTTGTTCTTATAATAGCCGAGCATTAAAATAACGACGCCGTTCAAAGCGAACAGGACGGTGCCGAGCGGAAAATCCCGTTTACGGGTCAATATCGATCCGATGATATCGAGGCCGCCTGTCGAGCCGCCAGCCCTCATGGTGATGCCCGAACCGATACCGAGCAGCACGCCGCCGGTAACGGCGGACATGATCGAATCGTTCGCAACGGTATCGACGGGTACGATCCGCATGAACCATGTCGTTAAGATAACGGAAAACGTGCTGAGCACAATGAATTTGCGTCCGATCGAAACCAGTCCCCAAATCAGGACAGGCAAGTTCAATACGAGGTATAGCAGAGAGATGTCGAACCCGGTCAAATACCCGATCATCATCGCAATCCCGGACAAGCCGCCGCTGAGCAGTTGGTGGGGGATGAGGAACAAATTGAAGCTGGCCGCAATGAAAGCCGAGCTCAAGACGGTCACGAGAATGGAACCGATCCACGAGCGCTGCAGCTTTATCATAGGAATCCTCCGTGAATGCGAAACGTGAAGCTCTCTCACGATTGTCGCGGAAAGCTTCACGTTTCGATCGTTATTTTCGTTTAAAAGAACCGGATCGCTTGCTTGTACTCGGCTTGGACGATCCGCTTGACGGCGCTTTGCCGTAGCTTGGGGTGGAGCCGTCGTTCCGGCGAACCGAGCCGCTGCTGCTTCCGGCGCCCGTACTGGGCTTGGTTGGCGTCGTTGTGAAGCTCCCTTTGCGATCGGACGTCGAAGGCGCGGTCTGCGCCGGCGTCTTCGCGGGAGCGGAGGCGCTCGGATAAGGCGCCGTCTGGTATTTGCCGTAATCGTCGTAACGCTTGCTGGACGTGTAGCCCCGGTAGTCATATCCCCGGTGGCTGTTAAACCAGCCTCCGCCAAAAACAGATTGAATCAGCGTAGCGGTTAAATATCCTTGCAAGAACGAAGAGTCGTAATTATCTTTTGCATATTGGATCGTGTCTAATTCAACAAGCGTCGTATTTTCGTTATCCGGGTCTTTCTGGACATGAATGATCTTGTTGTCGTATACGAGAAACATCCGCTCGGTCGATTCTTTGCTTATTTCCTGCGGTTTCTCTTGCTGTTCCAGTTCATGAGCTACAGTAGGCACATCTTTGCCGGTTACCGAATAAATTTTGGCAGTGCTCTTGCCTTGGCCCTGAACGTCGATCAACGAATAGTTTTCCTTAATAAAATTGCCTGAATCGCCGCATCCGGCTAATAGCGCGAATACGAGCACAAGGGCGAGCCAACGGGCTGCACGCTTCATTGAACAGGGTCACCTCCTCGCAGAACCATCGTATGATCAGGCGAAACGAATCAATGAGACTTCGGTTCGCTCGAAGCTTTCAAAAATTTGATTAAACCGGCAGGCGTCCGTTCGCCTTCCATCGCCACATATTTACCGTCTTGCCATTGCAGGAAAAAATAACGATCCTCCGTCCCGAAATAACGCCAAAACATCACTTGGTCCGCGGCCCGGAAATCCGTATTGCCTTCGGTCCGCACCGTGTCGGTCCGATTGTGCTCAAGCTCGTACGTCACCTCGCCGCCTGTGTCAAGCCGGGTAGGCACATCGTTAGGATCGTCCAAAGCTCCCTCCACGAATTCACAAATAAAGCATTCGTACGTACGTCCTTTTTCCACAAGCAAACAGGAGAGATGCTTGCCGTTTTGCAAATAATACGCAAAGCGATGCGGTGCGAAACCTTGATCGAAGTACGTCAGCTTGCCGGACACGACGTATTCTTCCAGATCGACGCTCACGATGTCTCCAACCTTCGTATCTTCAAACGGATTGGAGGGTTTAGTCTCCGGCACCGACTTGTTGCTTTTCAAAATTCCTCCCACTCTTTTCCATACGGACATGGGCTGTCGCTCCTTTTCGTCAGGGCATTCTATATATGTATTATATACGATGTTCGGGGAAAACGGGTTTCAATTTGAACATTTCTGGAATATGACTTCCGCATGTGGTATAATACTAAAGATATTCTTAAGTACGGCCTTGACTGTTCATTTTGACACAGCTAGAAAGTGTTTCATGAAGAGAGTAATAAAAAGAAGATAGGAGTCGCACTTAAGGGTACAGACAATATGAGAACCCATAGAACAAAGGAGAATGAAATCATTTGAAAACGTTTAGTGAATTCGGCTTGGAGCCGAAAGTGTTGCGTGCCATTACGGAGATGGGCTTTGAAGAATCGACTCCGATTCAAGATAAGGCCATTCCTGTAGCCATGGAGGGCCGCGACCTCATTGGTCAAGCACAGACGGGAACCGGGAAAACGGCAGCATTCGGGATTCCGTTGATCAATAAAATCGACATCAAGGAAGAACGCATCGTAGCGCTCATCATGTGTCCGACCCGCGAACTTGCCATTCAAGTGGCGGAAGAAATCGAAAAGCTCGGTCGTTTCAAA
Organism: Paenibacillus sp. EPM92; assembly: GCF_016586185.1. Classification (NCBI taxonomy): domain Bacteria; kingdom Bacillati; phylum Bacillota; class Bacilli; order Caryophanales; family Paenibacillaceae; genus Paenibacillus; species Paenibacillus sp. EPM92. The sequence goes on along the minus strand of NZ_BCPS01000092.1, from coordinate 41,111 downwards.
GGCATCCGCTCGCTGCCGATCTACGGCGGTCAAGATATCGTGAAGCAAATCCGCGGCCTGCGCAAGAAGCCGCAAATTATTATCGGTACGCCGGGCCGTTTGCTCGACCACATTAACCGCAAAACGATCAAGCTGGACGACGTGCAGACGGTTATCCTGGATGAAGCGGACGAAATGCTCGACATGGGCTTCATGGAAGATATCCAATCCATCCTTCGGCTTGTTCCGGACGAGCGTCAAACGATGCTCTTCTCGGCGACGATGCCGACTAATATCCAGAAGCTGGCGCAACAGTTCCTGAGAAATCCGGAGCACGTTTCGGTTATTCCGAAGCAAATCAGCGCACCTAACATCGAGCAAGCTTACATCGAGCTGCATGAGCGCCAGAAGTTCGAAGCGCTGTGCCGTTTGATCGATATGGAATCCCCGGATCTCGCGATTATCTTCGGCCGCACGAAGCGCCGTGTCGACGAGCTGTCCGAAGCGCTGCAAAAACGCGGTTATACGGCGGAAGGTTTGCACGGGGACTTGTCCCAGAACCAACGCGATAACGTGATGCGCAAATTCCGTGACGGAAGCATCGATGTACTGGTCGCTACCGACGTAGCCGCACGCGGATTGGACGTTTCCGGCGTAACGCATGTCATCAACTTCGACTTGCCGCAAGATCCGGAAAGTTATGTGCACCGGATCGGCCGTACCGGCCGTGCCGGTAAAGAAGGCGTGGCCTACTCGTTCGTAACGCCGCGCGAGATCGACCACCTGTACTTTATCGAGAAAATTACCCGTCATCGCATTGCCCGTAAGCCGATGCCAAGCTTGGCTGAAGCGATTGAAGGCAAGCAAAAGCTGACAGCCGAGCGCGTGCTTGAAGTGCTTCAAAAAGAAGAACATAACGAATATAAAGGTCTTGCGATCTCGCTGTTGGAGCAGCACGACTCGGTTCACCTGCTGGCTTCCGCTTTGAAATTGCTGACCGGCGGCGATAAGAAGGAAGTTGAAATCGAACTGACGCCAGAGGATCCGATTCGCGCTAAGAAGCGTCGTCCGGACATTCGTTCGAACGGACGCAGACCTTCCGGCCCTTACGGTACGGCAGGCGGCGCACGCCGCAATGACCGTCCTTACGGTGGTGGCGACCGCGGCGGCTCCCGTCGTGACGGCAGCCGTGATGGCGGACGTCGCGAAGGCGGCTACCGTGAGAACCGCGATTATCGCGGCCGTTCGGATAACCGTCAAGAAGGACGCAGCGACCGCGGCGGTCATACGCGTTCGTCCAATCGGTCGAACGAAGAAACGCTCGTATAATACACGAATCGCCCTAGTTACCAAATCGGGAAGGCTCATGCCTAAAGCATGGGCCTTCCTGATTTTATAGCCGTATTTGAATTTCCCGGACGGGCATGGACGGCTACCTGGATTTCCGGAAATAAGCTATAATAAGTTTGGAGACAGAAGGAGGCGTTGTAGTGGAGTTTCGAGGAGTAATGGGCGGATTTTACCGGATTTCCGAATGGATTATGCGGTTGTCCGTCATCAATTTATTATGGATCTTTTGCGCGATACCGTTCTTTTTCCTAGGTATTTTACTGTTGAATTCGACAACAGAGCAGATGGTCTACCAAACCTTGTTCTTAATGGCTGTCGTTTCGCCGTTCACCCTCTTTCCTTCGACGGCGGCCATGTTTAGTGTCGCGCGTAAATGGGTGACGGGGGATGAGGATGTGCCGCTGTTCAAGACATTTTTCCGCGGCTACAAGTCAAACTTCGTTCAAGCGATGATCGGCGGATTTATTTACTTGCTGTTTGGCGCTATCTTGTACGCCAATTTTCAATTTTACGGGAATCAATCCGGGCTGTTCGGCATTTTACGTTTTTTGGTGATGTCGATTTCGGTGCTGCTGATCATTTCTTTGTTCCATTTCTTTTCTATATTGACGCATTTGCATATGAAGATGCTGCAGATTGTCAAGAATGCGGTGCTGATTACGATCGGAAGCCCGATTCGCTCCTTGTCCATGATTGTGCTGGTCGGTGTTGTGCTGTTCGTGAGCACTCGCATATTCACGTTCCTGATTCCGTTCTTCACCGGCAGTCTAATCGCCGTCATTTCGTTCTGGCACTTTAATCTCATCTTCGGCAAGCTGCAGGAAAAGCAGCAGGCTTTGAGCGGGAAGGAAGAGGCGGACGAAGGCGATGCGCCGTCGGACCCGGATGAAGCATCGAAGTCTGGCGACCTTCTTGCGGCGGATGCGGCTAAAGATAACGCCAACCAAGCGGACAAGCAATAAGTTCCCACCGTTCCATGAACTTCATCCGCGGCCGAGTTTACTTTCGCTCAGCGGTAGATTATAATAAGACTACAACAAAATCCTGCGATGTTCGTTTCGGTTTTAAAGTTGTTTTGAACCAATGACTGTTTCTAGGGAGACCAACATTGAATCGCGGCTGACATGCCCTCGAAAAGGGATCTCAAAACCGGTTCTGCGGACACCCACCTGCGAGAGCGGGTTTGAGACACTAAACCGGACGGCATATGCGGGTTTTTTTGTGCCCAAAATACCGGATACATATGATGAAGGGATGTTGGAGATGAAGCTGTTTATCGATACCGCCAATGTGGAAGAAATCCGAAAAGCGCATGAGCTTGGCGTCATTGCCGGCGTCACGACGAATCCTTCGCTGATCGCGAAGGAAGGCAGAGATTTTTTTGAAACGGTACGCGAAATATCCGCCATTGTCGGCAACCTTCCGATCAGTGCGGAAGTTATCAGCTTGCAAGCCGATGAAATGGTGGAGCAGGGCAAGAAGCTCGCTTCTCTGGGCGACGGGATCGTGGTAAAAGTGCCGATGACCGAGGATGGGTTAAAGGCAACGAAACGTTTCACCGAGCTTGGCATTAAGACGAATGTAACGCTTATCTTCAGCTCCACGCAGGCGCTGTTGGCTGCACGCGCCGGCGCTACATACGTCTCTCCGTTCGTCGGCCGTCTCGATGATATTAACCAAATCGGGATGAACCTGATTAAAGAAATCAGCGAAATGTTTAAAATTCATAACATTTCCTCTGAAATCATTACCGCCAGCGTACGGACGACGACGCATGTCATCGATGCGGCGCTGCTGGGCGCAGATATCGCAACGGTCCCTTATAAAGTCATTCAACAGATGGCCAAGCACCCGTTGACGGATGCAGGCATCGAACGTTTCTTGAAGGATTGGGAAGGCGCCAATCAATCGGTTTTCTAGAAGAAGTTTAATTCAAGAGAAAGAGCCGCTTCACTTCTGATTCGGCTCTTTTTCTTGCGAAAACGCGCATTTCCTCTTTCTCTTCCTTGTAAACAATGATATGATAAACATTAGTGTTAACTGGAATAGATACGCACTTCGCATAGGAGGGAATGCTTTGCTAAAGCGAACCTTAATCGGTCTGATTCGCAGCCATGAAACGACCGGAGAGAAAGCCAGGGATCCGCTGCTGAAGACCCGCAATTATAAACTCTCCAAAGACCAGGCCATGGATGAAGTGGTCAACATGTTCAAAAAATTGAACGGTTACAAGCTGCTCCATGAGGTGCGCAGCGTCGGCGAGATCGTATTGGAACGGCGGACGATTACCGGCAGGACGCAGGATATTACGGTGACGTTATTCGGGATCAACCCGGTCAAAACGGCCATCGATGTATATTCCGCCTCGCGCGGTTCGCTGGGGGACTTGGGCTCCAATTACCGCACCATACTGGACATCTTCAAACATATCGACAAGCGGCTCGCCGCTTATAAAATACATGATTGAATCCGGTGTTTTTCCAGGGGGGAATAAAAAACAGCGAGGGTAGCTTCGCTGTTTTTTTTATGACTTCATATGGATTACACGAGTTTTTTCACAGCGTCGACAGCTGCTTCATAGTTCGGGTGATCGGTCATTTCACCGAGGTACTCCACGTATTGGATGGTGTCGTTCGCGTCGATAACAAAGATAGAGCGCATCAACAAGTGCAGTTCTTGGATCAACACACCGTAAGCTTTACCGAAGGAATGATGTTTGTAGTCGGACAAGGTGATGACTTTGTCGATACCTGCTGCGCCGCACCAGCGGGATTGCGCGAACGGCAAGTCGTTACTGATGGTAAGGATGACCACGTTGTCGCCCAATTTAGCCGCTTCTTCGTTGAAACGGCGGGTTTGTGCGTCGCACACGCCGGTATCCAAGGAAGGCACCACGCTGATGAGCTTCACTTTGCCCGCGTAATCGGAAAGCGATGCGGTTTCGAGCAGATTTTTGTTAACTGTGAAGTCAGGTGCTTTGTCTCCGGCTTTAAGCTCCGGTCCGACAAGCGTGATCGGATTGCCTTTCAGTGTCGCTTGTGCCATGTGTACATGGGCCTCCTTTAATTCTCTTTGAGAATGATTGGTATTTCACCAATTATTATTATAAACTTTTATATGAGAACTTGTCCAATAGAGCGTGCCTCAACCAAGAAACAGGGGGAAGGAATCCCGTGGAATTCAGACAGTTGCAGTATTTTGTGAAAGTGGCCCGCAAGCAGCACGTGACTCAAGCGGCGGAAGAGCTGCATGTGGCGCAATCGGCGGTCAGCCGGCAAATCCACCAGCTGGAGGAAGAACTGGGTGTCCAATTATTCGTGCAGAAGGGGCGCAATCTCCAGCTTACCTCGGTCGGAAAGTTGTTTTTGTGTCGCGTAGAAGCCATAATGACGGATTTGGAGCGGGCGATAAACGAAGTTCATGAGTTCATGGATCCGGAGCAGGGAGAAATTCGCATCGGCTTCCCGCACAGCCTCGGCATTTATTTGCTGCCCACCGTCGTGGCGCGTTTTCGGGAAACACATCCGCGAGTCAAATTCCGCCTTCGTCAAGGCACCTACAATAGTCTCATCCGCGATGTGGTGAAAGGTGAAATCGATCTGTCCTTCATTTCACCTTTTCCCGAGAAACATAACCAAGTCACGGGCGATTTGCTGCTGCTGGAAGAGCTGTACGCCATCGTCCCGCAGGAGCACCCGCTGGCCCGCAATGAACAAATTCGATTGGAACAGTTAAAGAACGATTCGTTCGTTATGTTCAGCGAGGAGTATTCGCTGCGGAGCATCGTGCTTGAAGCTTGCACTAAGGCCGGATTTACCCCGAAAATCGGCTTTGAAGGCGAGGAGACGGATACGATCCGCGGATTGGTGGCGGCCGGTATGGGGGTAAGTATGCTGCCGGAGATGGCATTAACGGAGATTAGCCAGCTGCAGCCGTCCAAGGTGCGGGTCATCGAACCGCGCGTAACGCGCAGCGTCGGGTTGATTCAACGCTCGGGGGACAAGCTGCCGCTTGTTGCCGAAGGGTTTCGTAAATTTTTACTCGAGTTTTTCATTCATCGTTCTTGATCATAGCCAGCCCATCAACGGCTGCATCACATAGCAACCAAGAAGCCCCGGCCGATGGCCGGGGCTTCTTGGTGGAGTTGAATTAATCGTCGCTGCGGTTGAAGATCCAAATGTATTCTAACAGCTGCAGCACCGAGATGAGTGCGGCGGCGACATAAGTGAGTGCGGCGGCGCCTAATACTTTGGAGACGCCCTTCTCCTCATGATTACGAATGAATCCCGAGGAGATCATCAGGTCGCGGGCGCGGGAGGAAGCGTTAAACTCCACCGGCAGCGTAATCAACTGAAAAGCGACAGCGGCGCTGAATAAGAGAATCCCGATCAGGATGAGCCCGGAAATTTTGAAGAAAAATCCTCCTAACAGAAGGAACGGTGCGATGCCGGAAGAAAAGTTTACAATCGGGAAAATCTTATGTCTGGCTACCAGCATCGGATAATGAACCTTATGCTGGATCGCATGACCGACTTCGTGCGCCGCCACCGATACGGCGGAGATCGAACGTTCGTAGTATACGGGTTCAGACAATCTGACGACTCTCGCCACCGGGTCGTAATGGTCGGTCAATGCACCGCGAACCGCTTCGACCGGTACGTCATACAGTCCGTTGTCGTCCAGGATGCGCCGCGCTACATCGTAACCGGTCAATCCCGACTCGACCGGTACGTCTGAGAATTTGTTGAAGGTTCCTTTAACCCGGAAGCTTGCCCAAACGCTCAGTCCGAATGCGGCCAGAATGAGGATGGTCCATGGCGTGAATAACATATTCGACTACACTCCATTCTTTGTTTGTTTGAGGTTATATCAGGAAAGAGGGCCTTTACCCAGCAGCAGCAAGAGTGCTTCGATACAAGCAGCAGCGGATGGCGTCAGCTTCTGGTGCAGATTCTTCAGCTGCGTCGGCTTCAGCTTCTCGACAAGCGGGCCGACCTCCTTCGCTTCCCGTTCCAGCTGCTTCAATAGAACCTGCAAGGATGTAAGTTTATCTGTCACAATCTCGTCTTGGCTTACTTTGTTCCATTGACGAAGGCTGTCCTTGATCTCTTCTAAGGTATATTTCTCCCTCTTCATCGATTCAATACGTTTAAGCCGAGTCAAGGTTTCATCACTGTACAATCGATAATTTGTATTCGACCTCGTTTCCGGATCGATTAAGCCGAGCTTCGTATAATAATCGATCGTTCTGGGGCTTACTTCCGATAAGCGAGCCAGCTCGCCAATTTTATAAAGCTTCATATCCCCATGATTCGTCACCTCTTTTCACCTATAATGATACTCATTCCAAACCATACAGTCAAACGTTATGCTTTGCGTTGCGTAAATGGGCATAGAACCGATATGGCTGCCGGAAATCGGTAGACATCCAAATAAATTGTAATAATATATGACACGCATATTAGGAGTAGTACAAATTATTCATCTGAAAAACGAATGATCATCTCTCGATGTCAGGTTATTTTTCGGAAAACCATAAAATTAATGAAAGATCTATTGCAAAAAAATGAATATCTGCATATAATGACATTATTAATTTCATATTATGTTATATAAAATAACACAAACTAAGGAAGTGGTCGATGTGTTAAAGAAAATGATGGTTTCTTTAGGTCTGTTGTCCCTGTTCGCTCCTGCCGGAATGGCACTTGCGGCTGACGACAAAACGCCGGCTCAATTGGCTGCGGCTATCGATTCGGTTTGGGTTATGCTTGCAGCCATTCTCGTCATCTTCATGCAAGCCGGCTTTGCCTTATTGGAAGCGGGCTCGACGCGGATGAAAAATGCAGGTCACGTTGCCGGTAAAACCATCTTGACGTTCGGGCTGTGCGCCATCGCTTTCTGGGCTGTAGGTTTCGGTTTGGCGTTCGGCGACGGCAACAGTTTTATCGGTACCGGCGGTTTTTTCCTGGACGGTACGGCTGATCAGGTGAAAGCGAGCATCAGCTTGTTTGCGGAATCTCCGATTCCGATCGGCATCCTGTTCTTGTTTCAGCTCGCCTTTGCCGGCGTATCGCTCGCGATCGCATGGGGCGGTTTCGCAGAGCGCGGCAAGCTTCCGGTTTACTTCATCTTCGGTATTTTATATACGATCATCATCTATCCTATCGTTGCCCATTGGGTATGGGGCGGCGGTTGGCTCGGCGCTATCGGCATGCAGGATTTCGCAGGCTCGACAGTCGTTCACCTGCAGGGCGCGACGGCCGCTCTCGTGGCGACCCTCTTGCTGAAACCTCGTATCGGTAAATATAATAAAGACAAAACGCCTAACCTGATTCCAGGTCATAACCAAGTGCTTTCCGTTCTTGGCGTCATTATTTTGTGGATCGGTTGGTTCGGATTTAACGCGGGTTCCACGCTTAGCGCAACCGGCGACGGCTTCTTCGGTCACGTTGCGCTGACCACGAACCTGGCTGCTGCAGCAGGTGCGGTAGCGGCACTGATCGTCTCCTGGATTTACTTCGGCAAAGCCGACATTCCCAGCATGCTGAACGGCGTACTTGCCGCGCTCGTCGCCATTACAGCCGCGTGCGCTTTCGTAACGCCCCGCGATGCCATCATCATCGGCGCGATTGCCGGTATTGTTACCTTCTTCACCGCGCAATGGTTTGAAAAAGCGGGTATTGACGATCCGGTTTACGCTTTCTCCGTACACGGGATCGCAGGGGTTTGGGGTACGTTGTCTACAGGTATTTTCGCAACGCCGCAATTGGTTGAAACGGTAGGGATCGGTAAACCCGGTTTACTGTACGGCGGCGGGTTCGAGCAATTGGGCGTTCAAGCGCTCGGCGTTGTCGGGGCGTTCCTCTTCGTGCTCGTGCTTTCCTTCATTATCTTGTACTTGATTAAAGTGACGATCGGTTTGCGCGTAACCGAAGAAGAAGAAATCATCGGTTTGGACCTTTCCGAACACGGCACGTACGGCTATCCCGAGCAAATGAAAAAAGCGGCAGCCGGCGGCCAAACGCACAGCCTGTAAGAAAAGCCTCGGAATCTGTACAAGAAAAGTCAGCTATAATTCTCTCACGGGAAGGAGATGCAGGCATGGAGCGTCATGCGTGGGACAGCATCATCCAAGAGGTCAAAGAGGCCCGGGACTTCAGCCAGCTTAGAGCTTTACGCGATCGCGCTCACGATGTATTTCTCCTGCATCTTCCTTCGGAAGAACCGTTCGAATGGAACGGAGGGGTGAATCGGCTTCACGATACGATTATTTACCGGACGATCGAGATGACGGAGCGAATCCTCTGTGAGGAGAGGAACGAACAGGTTCCTCTTCCCTATGCTTTTTTGCTATTCGGCAGCGGCGGACGAGTAGAACAAACATTGTGGAGCGACCAGGACAACGGTCTGATTTACGCCGATCCGGGGGATGAGAAGGAAGCGGAACAAGCGAAGACGTTTTTCAGCGTGCTGTCCGAACGTATATCGGCCAATCTGGAGGCGGCGGGCTATCCGCCATGCAGCGGCGGGGTGTTGTGCACGAACGACAAGTGGCGGCAGCCGCTATCCGGTTATTTGGCGATGACGAACGAATGGTTGGCGGAGCCGAATTGGGAGAACGTCCGGTATTTGCTCATCGCTGCCGATTTGCGCACGATTTACGGCGACCGCAGCCTGGGAGAGTCGCTCATCGACTCCTTCGTTTCCTACAATCAAGCGCATCCGCTGATGTACAGGCATATGCTGCAGAATACGCTGCACCACAAAGTGTCGATCGGCATATTCGGCCAGCTCATCAAGGAGCGGTATGGTGAGGATGCCGGCGGTGTGGATGTCAAATACGGCGCCTATATCCCGATCGTCAACGGAGTCCGGCTGCTCGCGCTGGAAGCAGGCATTCGGGTTACTTCAACGGAAGGGCGGATCAGGCTGCTTCTTGCCCGAGGGCATGTGCCCGACGAAATCGGTCACGACTGGCTCGATGCGTTGGCGGCTGCGCTAAAGCTGCGCTCGATGACCCCGTTCCAGCTGGAGGAAGGCCATTATACGTCAAGAGGCAAGCTGACGGCGGATTTATTAACCAGAGAGAGAACGACCGAATTGAAATTGTGTTTGCGGATCGGAAACGAGCTGCAAAAATACGTCAAAAAGGTCGTACATTCGGAGATAGAAAATCGGAAGAAAGCGGGTGAATGCTGGTGATGGATAGGAGGCCGCCGGGAAGAATGTGGAGTTTGTACAAAATGGGCGGGCTTACGCCGGCGATCACATCGATGTTTGATATGCAAAGTGCACAGCAGATGGCTTTTATTCGGTCCATCATGAAGGAACAGCGAAAAAATTCGTTATATGAAATTCCGCTCCATACGCTGGAACTGGTCGTGTTCGATTTGGAAACGACCGGTTTTTCGCCGTATAACGGAGACGAAATCATTTCGGTCGGCGCGGTAGCCGTCAACGGCTCGGAAGTGGAAGATCAACAAACGTACTACAGCTTGGTCAATCCGAAACGCAATATTCCGGAGGAAATCGAAGAGCTGACGGGCATCACGAACAAGGAAGCGTCCGCCGCGCCCGAGCTGCTGCATGCTTTGCGCGGTTTCTTGGAGTTCGTTCAGCAGAAGGTGCTCGTTGCGCACGGCACCGGGCATGACAAGCACTTCTTGAACGCCGCTTTATGGCGCACCTCCAAGGTGAATTTGACGCACCGGCTGCTCGATACGATGATGGTCGCCAAATGGTTGAATCCGAAATTGAAAGCGTATGATCTGGATACGCTGCTGGATCATTACGGCGTTAAAGTGACGCAGCGGCATCATGCGCTGGAGGATGCGAGAATGACAGCCCGCTTGTGGTCGAGGCTGCTCGAGCAAGCGCGCGAACGAGACGTTCAGACGCTTGGCGATTTGTACATGCAGCTCAGCAGACATTAAAAAACCTTCGGAACGAAGTCGAATCCGAAGGTTTTTTTGCGCTTATGGACTGTTGTCGCCAACGCGGAAAACCAGAGGAAGGCTGACCGGTTTCTTGTCCCCGCCGCAGGTGATGGTGTAAGCTCGCACAGCCGGCGACTCCAGGTCGGATAACGATACGATCCAATAACTCGCAATACCGTTCCACAACGGGTCGAGATCGAGCGAAGATGGAACCGGCGGCGCTTTCGGGTGCGAATGAACGATGCCCAGCAATGCTCGACGTGTTCCCGCCGGGTGTTCTCCCGAGCCCCGCGTCAACGCCCGAATCAGCTGCTGCGGATGCATCCGAAACCGGTGCCCGGGGTCGGAGGCAACGTTAGCGATAGGCAGAAATTCGTCGATGATGGGCGAAACCAGGGATTCGCTTTGCGTTGAATCGCCGCCGAATAGCAAGCCGCAGGCTTCCAGCGGGTAGGCTTCCCGGCAATGGTCTATCATCTTTTGCCAAACGGCGGACGTCAGTGTAATCGATTCGGGTGGCATCGGGCGCTGTTCGCCTCATCTCATTTTTACCTTCCATTATAAGAGCAACCGCTCCGGATGGCTAGCTGCCTCCAAGCTTGGCAGGCGGTTTGATGAAGAAAAAGACGAGAACGAGCGTGATTGCGGTAAGCGATGTAACGGTAATAAATACGATTTGATGCGACTTGTCCATCATCCAGCCGAACAAGGGCGGACCGAACGCCACACCCAGGAAGCGCAGGCTGCTGTAAAGCGACGTAATCATTCCCCGCTGGTCGCGTTCGACCGAGCCCGTAATCATGGTGTTGAGGCACGGCAGAAGGAGCCCGGTTCCAATGCTGCTGAGCGTTAGAAGACTGATGAACAGATAGATGTTTTTGTTATAAAAGAGGATGCATAAGCCGAGCGAGACCGTCATGACAGCTAATCCGATCGTCATCAGCACTCGCATCAAGCTGCCGTTCTTCTTAATCATGGAGCCTGTCGTATACGACGTGATCACGAGTCCCAGCAAGGGGATGGCCAGCACAAGACCTTTCATGACGCCGTCGATATGGTACGGCGCCGCTTCTAGAATGTCCGATAAATAGAAGAGAACGCCGAACAGGACGAACAGCGCTACCGAACCGGCGACAAACGAAGTGACCAGCCAGCGGCCTTTTTTCTTCATGACCGTGCCGATCTGCCGGATATATTCGGACAGCTTCGGGGGTTCGTTCTTGCGCTCCGGTTCCTTCAGCAAAAAAACAACGGCGAGCAGGGAAAGCAGGCAAAACACCGGAAATGCGAAAAAGGCGGCATACCAAACAATTAACGCCAGCAGCGAGCCGAGTATCGGGCTGACCACTTTCCCGGTGCCGTTGGACGCTTCCGTCAAGCCTAGCGCCTTGCTTTCCGTTCCATCGTTATACAAGTCGCCCGCCAGTGCCATCGCGATCGGCGCCGTGCCGGCGGCGCCCAGGCCTTGAATCGCTCTGGCGACGATAAGCACGGTGTAGGAGTTCCAAACGGCCCCCAGACCAGCCAAAATGCCGGCTGCTCCGTAAATGATGAGCGAAGGGATAATAATCGCTTTGCGTGAGAACCGGTCCGACAAATAACCGGATATCGGGATCACAAGGCCGGCTGTGACGGAAAACAGCGTAATCACAAGGCTGCTCTGAAATTGGCTGATCCCGAGCTTCTCTTGAAGTTCCGGCAAGATCGGTACGAGCATCGAATTGCCGAGCACCAGGACGAGCGGTACCGTTGCAATGGCGATGAACTCCCAGATCAAACCTTTGGAGCCGGCGTTCGCTTGCTGCTTCGCGGTCGGCTTGGATTCGGTTTGGTCGCCGGCTTCGGATTGGCGATTCATTGTGTAGTTATCCGCTGTTATATCGCTTTCGAAGAGGATGGACAGTTTCTTCTTTTTCGTTTTTTCCATTGCTGACGGGACCTCCATATGCGCCGATAATAAGATTAATGTATCCTGCGCTCTGGAAGCCATCCTTGGAAGCAGGCTGGAACGTTTTCCATGGGATTCATTTCGCTGCAGCTGGAAATAATAGTAGGCATCCCTTGTTGGCGCGCCGGAGGAAAAGCAGGAACGCAAGATGGAGGAGAACATACGATGAAAAAAACAATAGCATTGGCGGTTGCGGCTTTGGTTTTGGCGGTTACCGCCGGCTGGCAATGGCAACGCATGGATCGCCAGACGAAGGTCGCGGCAGCGGCGGCGGCTAAACCGTCGGTTGCGGTCGATTTGCCGGTTCCTCACCATGTAATAAAAGGCTTGGACGGTAAAGAATACGTGATCGGAGGTACGCGCGACAAGCCGCTGCTGATTAATTTTTGGGCGTCTTGGTGCGGGCCTTGTCATGAGGAGGTGCCGGCGCTGAAACATGTGTACAAGCGTTACAAGGATCATTTCGATCTGTATGCGGTGAACGTTACGAAGGGTGATTCGATAAAAGATGTCAACGCGTTCGTTCAAGGACACGATCTGCCTTTTCCGGTCCTGCTCGACACGAGCGGCGAGGCGGCGAACGATTTCCGTATTTTGTTCGTCCCGACAAGCTTTCTCGTTGACAAGCATGGACGCTTGGTGGAAATCGTCCATGTGCTTGCTCCCGATGAGCTGGAGGCTAAAATTAAGAAGCTTATTGACGCTTCGCCGGCTTCCTGAACGTAAAAAAGCTGCAGCCTGCGCATCGGAGCGCGGACTGCAGCTTCACTCGTTCTAGTGGTTGACAAGGCCTAAGCGTTCTTTAGACTCTGCTTGCTTGCTCGCGGCTCTTGTTTGGTTCAGCAAGGCATAACGGATGCTGTCGACAAGCGCTTGCCAGCTGGCTTCGATAATGTTCTCGGAGACGCCGACCGTGCTCCACGTATTCTGGAAGTCGGACGATTCGATCAGTACGCGAACCTTCGCGGCCGTTGCGTCTTTCTCGTCAAGCACACGCACCTTATAGTCGGACAAATGCATGTTCTGGAGGCCGGGGTAGTACTGCAGCAAGCATTTGCGCAGGGCGTTGTCGAGCGCATTAACCGGGCCGTTGCCTTCGGCCGCGTTATAACAGGTTTCGCCGTGGACTCTCACTTTCACGATCGCTTCGGTTAATACCGGCTGGTTCATCGTTTTGGCGACCATAATTTTGAACGATTCGAGCGAGAATACTTCCTCCAGCTTGCCGTATGCGTTGCGAATGAGCAGCTCCAGCGTAGCGTCTGCACCTTCGAATTGGTAGCCTTGATGCTCCATTTCTTTGATCTGCTCGATCAACTGCTTGGTTTGCTGGTTGTTCGTATCGAAATCAAGACCCATTTCCTGCGCTTTGAATACGAGATTGCTTTGACCGGCCAGCTCGGAGACGAGGACACGCTGTTTGTTGCCGACAAGCTCGGGCTTGATATGCTCGTATGTGCTGGAGTTGCGCAGGATGGCCGAGACGTGAATGCCGCCCTTGTGAGCGAAAGCGGCCGCTCCTACATACGGCTGGTTCACCGGCATATGCATATTTGCGATTTCGCTGACGTATCTGGCGACGCCGGTTAAGCTGGCCAGCTGTTCTTCGCTGATAACGCTGTAGTTCAGCTTTAATTGAAGATTCGGAATAATGGACACGAGGTTGGCGTTGCCGCAGCGTTCGCCGTACCCGTTAATGGTGCCCTGCACTTGCGTAGCGCCGGCCATGACAGCCGCGAGGCTGTTGGCGACGCCGAGCTCACAGTCGTTATGGGCGTGGATACCGACCGGCGTCGCGACCGATTGACGGACGACCTTCACGATATCCGTAATTTCGTGCGGCAGCGTGCCGCCGTTCGTATCGCACAGCACGATCCAATCCGCGCCTGCTTCCTCCGCTTTGCGGATGGTAGCCAAGGCGTAGTCGGGGTTGCTTTTGTAACCGTCGAAGAAGTGCTCGGCGTCGTAGATAACCTCGAGCCCGTTCTGCTTCAAGTAACGGACGGAATCGAAAATCATCGCCAGGTTTTCTTCCAAGGTCGTTTGGATCGCCGTATGAACCTGGAAATCCCACGACTTCCCGAAGATGGTGGCAACCGAAACCCCGACTTCGATAATTCGGTTCAGGTTCGGATCTTGATCCGCGAGCGTTTCTTTGCGGCGCGTGCTGCCGAAGGCGGTCACCTTGGCGTGCTTGAGCTTCAAATCTTTGACGCGAATGAAAAACTCGATGTCTTTGTTGTTGCTTCCCGGCCAGCCGCCTTCAATATAAGTAACTCCCAATGCGTCGAGCCTCTGGGCGATTTTCAGCTTGTCTTCCACGGAAAGGCTGACGCCTTCTCCTTGCGTTCCGTCGCGGAGCGTAGTATCGAAAATTTTAACGGTGCCTGTCATGGGAATCCTCCTGTTTCGTGAAAGCCTATCGATGGCAAAGTATAATTCATAATTATAGCACATTGTTTCTTGTTAGGGATATTATAGAATATAAAATCATGCCGTCAGGGCGGCAGTTGACCGACGCCGCGAGCCGATTTATGCTAGAGATAGCGAAGTGAGGAGGTGACCCGGGCGATGTCGGACGGAACCCAGGAGACGCGGATGCCGGCGAACGGTTATCCGCTGAACGGCAGAGTGATTCTGCATATCGATATGAACGCGTTTTATTGCTCCGTGCATGAAGCCGTCGAGCCGGAGAAGTACGGCGGCAAGGCGCTGGCTGTGGCGGGAAGCGTGGAGCTGCGCAAAGGCATCATCGTGACGTGTTCGTACGTCGCCCGGGCCCGCGGCGTGAAGACCGGAATGCTCGTTCGCGAGGCGTTGAAGTTATGCCCGAATTTGATTTTGATCCGACCCGATTTCGATTTATACCGCCAGTTCTCCCGCCGCTTTATGAAAATCGCTTATGACTATTCGCCGCTCGTGGAAACGATGTCGATTGATGAATGTTACGTTGATATTACCGGCTCGAAGTCGTTCGGCACGCCCCTGCACATTGCGCAAACGATACAGAGCCGCATTCGCGAGGAGCTTGGTTTGCCTTGCTCCATCGGCGTCGCCCCGAATAAGCTGCTGGCCAAAATGGCTTCCGATATGAAGAAGCCAAATGGCATCTCCGTGCTGCGGAAGCGGGACGTCCCCGGGGTGCTATGGCCGCATCCGTGCGCCTTGCTGTTCGGGATCGGGAAGAAGACCGCGGATAAGCTGAAACGGCTGCAAATTCATACGCTGGGTCAGCTGGCGCATGCCGATGAGAGGCTGCTGACGAACCACTTCGGGGTGATGGGCGCCTGGCTGAAACGGGCGGCGAACGGCGAGGACGACGCCCCCGTCAACCCGGAGCGCGAACAGAGCAAATCGATCGGCCATACGACGACGCTGCCAGTGAACTATACGCAGCGTGCTGATCTTCACCGCGTTTTTCTGAATTTGGCGGATCAAGTGGGGCGCAGACTGCGCAAGCAGGAGCTGCTCGCGCACACCGTGCAGGTGACGATTCGCGATCCGGATATGAAGACGATTACGAGAGCGGCTAAGCTTACGGAGCCGTCGGAGAGCGCCGACGACTTTTACCGGATGGCGTGCAAGCTGTTCGATGCTTATTGGAAGGAAGGGGAGCCGGTGCGCCTGGTCGGCCTTACGCTGCAAAATTTGACCTCGCGGCAGGAATCCGCCGTGCAGCTCGATTTATTCAGCTATCAGAAGCAGCCGGTGAAAGAAAAGCTCAACCGGACGCTCGACAAGCTGCGCGACAAGTATGGGGAAAGCGCGGTGTTGACGGCCGGGATGCTGGGCGACGATCCGTCGACGCTGATCCGTAACGCCAAAGTGCGCGGCACGTCGCTGCAGATGGATCACTTGCGGCTCAAGGGGCTCGAGGTGGAAGACGATTCCTGAACCATTTGCGTTCGTTTTGTTTTAAGGTTGGGCCGTTCGGGTTAATATAACGTATAGAGAGGCTACCGTTCTCGTTCCGTGAACGATTTGTTTCATACTTTCTATTTGAACTTTCTTGTTTTTTATAATATTATATTTTAGGATAAGGTTACACAATCAAGGGAGGAACTTAGACATGGCAAAATATACTTGGGTTGAAAAAGACACCTGTATCGCGTGCGGCGCATGCGGCGCCACGGCACCTGATATTTACGATTACGATGATGAGGGCCTTGCTGAAGTTATTTTCGAAGGCGACGGCAACAAAGGCGTTACGGAAATTCCGGAAGACCTGTACGATGATCTGCAAGACGCGCAAGACGGTTGCCCGACCGACTCTATTAAAGTGGCGGATACGCCTTTTAACTAATCGATTCGACCTGCAACTTAAAGCCTATTCCCGGCCATCGGGGGTAGGCTTTTTTTCATATGTTTTTACAATTCCTTGATTCTTTAAATGTTTTTGTATGTTAAAATATAGTGGCGTATACTGATCGCTGGGGGCTATTCATGAAGAAGAAGGAAATGAGCAAGTCAACCGTCCTTTTTATTGGCAATGCTATCATCATATTGTTAGGTATCGTCATACTGGCGTCCGGTTGGTTGAAGGTGCTGTCGAATGAGATATATATGTGGAATTTGAAAGGTACGATGTCCCAGCAGCCGCATGAGGATATCGTCGTCATCGGCATCGACGAGCAGTCGATTAAGGAAGTGGGACCTTATCCGTGGGACCGGAAGGTTTACGCGCAGCTGATTCAAAAGTTGGAACAGGGCGGGGCTAAAGTCATTGCCTTCGATATCGAGCTGTACACCGAAAGCGACAAGCCGGAGAGCGACCAGGCGCTTGCCGAGGAGCTGGCCAAGCATAAGAACATTATTCTTCCTTCGCACGCGCTGGTGGAAGGCGAATTCAACCGCAGCACGACGGTCAGGGCCGGCGAATGGATGGAGGCCCGCGGGGTGCAGCAGCCGATTCCGATATTTAAAGACTTCGTGCACCGGGCGCACATCAACGCAACGTTCGACACTGACGGCGTCGTCCGCTCGAACTGGCTGCAAATCCATACGCCCGAAGGCCTATTTCCGTCGATGGGCTTGGCGATGGCCCAACTGGCGGGCGCCAATGTGGATCGCTACTTGAATTTGCCGATGCTGAAAGACCGTCCGAAATCGGAGATGCTGATTCGATGGGACGCCAAGGAGTTTGACTTTGAAACGATTCCTTTCAATAACGTGCTGCAAGGCAAAGTGCCTCCGGCGACATTCAAGGACCGGCTTATTCTGGTCGGTTATGTGGCGCCGGGCTCGGATGAAGGCATTACCCCGATCGAGAACCATATGCACATGGTTTACGCGCATGCGAACATCTTGAACCAAATTTTGAAAGATCAAGTCATTGCGCGGGTGAACGGGCTGCTGGAGCTGGCGCTTGCCGTCGTCGTGGCGCTGTTCGCCGTCATCGCGACCTGGCGGCTCCGGGCGACTTCGGGAGCGCTTCTCCTGCTCGGCCTCATGATTGCGCTCCTTGCGGGCCAATATTTCCTGTTCTCCTCCTCGCTGCAATATATGGATGTCGTAGGCGCGCTGGCGTGCGGATTGCTTGCCTACCTCGGGAATATCTCCATGAAGACGTACTTCGAGACGAAGCAGAAAAACTACATAACGAAACAATTCGGCCGTTATATCTCCCCCGATCTGGTTAAAGAAATAGCTACGAGCGAGCAAGAAATCAAGCTCGGCGGCATCAGTAAAGAGCTGACCGTGCTGTTCCTGGACGTCCGGGGATTCACTCCGCTATCCGAGAGGCTCGAGCCGGAGGAGGTCGTCGATTTCCTCAACATGATGTTCAACCTGATTACCGAACGGGCGCTGGCCAACCACGGCACGATCGACAAATTTATCGGCGACGCAGCGATGATTCTGTACAACGCTCCGCTTGACGTTCCGGACCATCCGTACTACGCGGTGAAGACGGCATTCGAGATCCAGAAGGGCATGGAGAAGGTTCGCGCCGACGTGCTGGAGAAGTATGGCGTAACGATTGCGGTAGGGATCGGCATCAACACGGGGAAAATGGTCGTCGGCAACATCGGCTCCTACCTGCGGGTCGACTACACGGCGATCGGCGATAACGTCAATACGGCGGCGCGGATCGAATCGAACACGCAGCCGAATCAAGTGCTTGTTTCCGAAGCGACGTATGAGCTGACGAAGGCGTACTTCGAATACAACTTTGCCGGCGAGAAGCTGATGAAAGGGAAGAGCGTGCCGCTGAAGCTGTACGAGGTGTTAGGTATACGGGGAGCTCCGGCGTCAGCTGCGGAAAGGAAAACCGGCGTATCCTAGACGAGAATGGGTTCGATTTCGATTTCGATGGTTCTTATACATCGTAAAGAGAGGAGTTTTGCAGTGAGACACGAAACTGAAGCACATCAACGGAAAGGCCGGAGGACGGTGTCTTGGGCCGTAACGGGGACGATGGTTTTGTCGCTGCTGTCTTCGGCATTCGCCGAACCGGCTTCCGCCAAGTCCGTACGTTCCGCCGTCGTTGTTGAAGTGAGCGGCGACGTCACCTACACGAAATCGGGCGGATCCCGTTCCAATACGGTTTATCAAGACTTGACGCTGAATCAGGGGGATACGATCTCCACCGGTCCCGGAGCGTCGGCCGTGCTGCGGATCGTCGACCGGAACGATGAGCTGACGATCGGGGAGAACGCCGAGGTGTACATCTCCGAGCTGATGGAAGACGGGGGCGCGAAGAAATCGAAGGTGAAAGCCTGGGCCGGCTCCATGTGGTCGAAAGTGAAATCGCTCGTCAGCTCGGAAGACGAGTTCGAGGTGGAGACGCCGACGGCGGTCATGGGTGTACGCGGAACGCAGTTCTTCATATATACCAATCCGTTAACGGGTAGAACGACCATGCTGGTTGCCGCGGGGGTCGTCAGGGCGACGACCGTAACTTCCGGTACTTCAGGGCCCGGCGAATCCAGTTTACAGCTTACAAATACCGCAGCGGTGTATCCGGCCCAGCAGATCAATCTGGACACGCGAACGCAAGCGCCTGATTTGCGTACGAGGGTTGAATATGCGGATATGAATCAAATCGTAAACCAGGCTTCGCCCAAGGTAATGGAAGCTTTCGTGAAAAACATTCCCGACATCCAGCGGGAGCTCGATGAGATGAAACAAAAATTGCAGCAGCAGTTCGAGCAAGGCTTGCAGAAGCCGGATGAGTTTGCGATCCTCAAATTTCTGTCGGAGGACGATTTGGCGAAAGTGATGAACAACTTCGATGCCGCTATCCCGAACCTGGTGAAAGCTGCCATCGATGAGAAGAAAATTGATCAGAAGATGGTGGATCAGGCGAATCAAAACATCGAAGACCCGCTCAAAAAGATTGATTTGAACAAGATCCCGTTGCTGGACAAGAACGCGGGGATCGACCCGGAGGTCGAGAAGGCGAAGCGGGAGCAGCCCCCTGCGCCGCCGAAAACCGGTGAAGACAATCTGCTTCAGGCCAACAAGGATAAGCTGAGCTCTCTGCTGAATCGGCTGGAAGAAGACAAGAAGCGGATCAAGGAAGCGAACGATGCAGCGAAGGCGGCGGCTAATAAACAAGCCGAGGATGCGCTGTTAAGCCGTATGACGGATGAGGCCAGAAAAAATTTCGAACAAACGCAACAGAACAATCCGAATCCGGCGCCAACCCCCGCGCCAGCTCCATCTAATTCTAGCGGGGATTCCGGGAATACGCCTCCGGGCGCTCCCGTCGTGAAGAGCGCCCCCCGGAAGGCGTTGAAAAACCAAAGCGTAACCGTCGTGCTTACCGCAGAGGCCGGTTCGAAAATTAAGCTGAACAACGAAACGAAAGACGTTGTGAACGGAGAAGCTGCGTTTACGGTTACCGTACCAAGCACCCTTGGGGTTTACCGGCTGCATGCGGTTACGATCAATTCTGCCGGAACAAGCGCAGACAAAGAGATTGCGATCGAAGTGGTTGAACCGAAAGTGACCCTGAGCCAGGTCGGCGTCAAGGAAAACAATCAAATCATGCTGAAGCTGGAGATGGAGAACTTCCTGGAAGCTCTTCCGTTCTATGCGGTTCAGGCGCATATCGCTTACAACAAGGCCGATTTGAACTACGAGGCTCCGGGCGCAGGCTTGCCTAGTGATGACGGAACGATATTCGACGGGGCAAACTCGGCGGAAACGTTAACGCAAGAGGTCGGAACGACGGAGAAGCAGCTGATTTTCGCCGGCACCCGTTATGAGACGCCCGGCTCCAGCCCGGTGCCGCCAATCAACTTGAAGGGCGAAACGGCAACGCTGCTCTTCGCGCCGTTAACCGTAACGACGTCGGCTGCTTCGACACAAGTCAAGCTGATGTATGTAAAGGTCCTTGACAAAGACGGCCGCACCGTATACGAATTGCCGGTCAGCGCGGCAGCATCGGCCGCTGTGACGTTAAATTAAAGCTTCAGCGGCCAGAAAGGAGCACCTCATGAATAAAGCCATGAAAATCATCGCCTTGTCCATCCTCGCATCCGTTATCGCCGGAGGTACCGGAGCGTCTGCAGCGGGCTTGTACGCGGACGGTCTCCGGGGAGCGGATCATCAACTATTGCTCCAAGTGACGACATACGCCGGAACGGGGGATATGGGCAACGTCAACGGCAGGACGAATGCGGCGCAATTCCGGCTTCCGGCAGGTATTGCCGTCAAGCCGGACGGAGCGGTTCTTTTCAGCGATTCGCGCAATCATCAAATTCGCAAAATCTACAGCGGGCTGGTTACCCCGTACGCCGGCATTTATTACGAAATGGACGCTAAAGGGTTCCCGATCGGCGGGCGATTGGACGGCGCAAGCGACTTGTCGCTGTTCTCCGGCCCGCAGGGAATCGCGACCGACGCGCAAGGCAATGTATACGTCGCGGATACCGGCAATCACTCGATCCGCAAAATCGATCCGTCCGGCAACGTCAGCACGATTGCCGGGGACGGCGTTCTGGGCAAGGAAGACGGGCCGGGATCCAAGGCGCGTTTCAACAGTCCGCTGGATGTCGCCGTCGCGGCTGACGGTACCGTTTATGTAGCCGATACGCTGAATCATGCGATTCGCAGCATTTCGCCAAGCGGTCAAGTGACGACGTTAAATGCGGCATCCGGACGGGCGGTCGAGGTTTCTCCAGGGCAAGCGGCGCCGGCGGGAGATTTCGCCGACGGAGCTTTGGCTCAGGCCAAGTTTAACGAGCCGAGCGGGCTGGCTTTGGATGGCAAGGGCAACCTGTACGTCAGCGACGCGGGCAATCAGCGTATCCGTTATATCGATCTGCAGCAAGGCACCGTCACAACGGCAGCCGGCAGCGGCAAAGCGGAAGCGCTCAAGGATCTGTATGTCCCGGGCGGCTTTGCCGACGGGGAGGCGTTGAACGCGGCGTTTAACTTCCCGCTGGGCTTGTCGGTTACGGAAGAAGGCGGCGTGGTCATCGCCGACAGCCAAAACCATTCGATCCGTTATTTGCTCGACGGTCAAGTATCGACGCTTGCCGGCGCGCCGGATCAAACGACGGGCGAGGCCGACGGCATCGAAGGCTATGCGCAGCTGCATCGTCCGACGGACGTCGCCGTGCTGGAAGACGGCAGTCTGCTTGTTTCGGACGCTTACAACAATAAAATTCGTCAAATCCGTCCTTTCCGGCTTCCCGCCAACCTGCCGGACGATACGAACGTGAAGGTCGTTCTCGATGACAAGTGGATCGAGTTTGATGCGCTGCCCGAAATCGGGAACGGACGGACGATGGTTCCTGTTCGGGCGATCACGGAAGCGCTCGGTTACAACGTAACGTTCGACGATGCGGCGAGAGCCGTCCAGCTGAGTAAAGACGGCGTAACGATTGAGCTTTACATCGACCGCACCGGCGTGAAACGAATCGAGCAGGGCCAAGCGGGCGTCGAGAAAAGCACGGATGCCGCCCCTTATATCAAACAAGACCGCACTTATGTGCCGGTTCGTTTCTTCGCCGAAGAAATTGGCTTGGATGTTGAATGGGATTCTAAGACACGCACCGCCATCTTGCGGACAACTGGCAAATAATTGCCGCTGAACGGAACAAGGCTTATTCTGTAGAGAGAGCGACTTTACTTTCTTCACAGAATAGGTCTTTTCGATTAAGATTACATGTACATTCAGACGTCAAAGAACAGAGGTGAACGGCTTGCCGGACGAACGAGAGCGGTTGCTGAAGCGTATCGAACAATTGGAAAAAAGAAACCGTGACTTGGAGCTGCTGCTGGAATCGGCATCCGAATTAAATCGCGGCGGTGCGGAACCGGACCATCCGTTCTCGATGAATTTGATTCATTCGCTCGTATTGGCGCTGGATTCACGCGATCCTTATACGGCCGGGCATTCGTCCCGCGTTGCGTTGTACTCGTTGTGGATCGCACGGAAGCTTGGAATATCCGAGGAAGAATGCAAGCATTT
Organism: Paenibacillus sp. EPM92; assembly: GCF_016586185.1. Classification (NCBI taxonomy): domain Bacteria; kingdom Bacillati; phylum Bacillota; class Bacilli; order Caryophanales; family Paenibacillaceae; genus Paenibacillus; species Paenibacillus sp. EPM92. The sequence goes on along the minus strand of NZ_BCPS01000092.1, from coordinate 18,472 downwards.
CCACCGCGCCGCGTTGATGCACGACATCGGCAAGATCGGCGTACCCGATCGTATTCTGCTGAAAGCGGAAAGCTTGAACGACGAGGAGTTTCAGGAGATGATCGCGCATACGACGATCGGCGCCCGCATCTTGTCCAAGATGGAGCCGGAAGAACGTATGCTTCAGGCGACTCAGGTTGCCAAATATCATCATGAGAAGATGAACGGCTCGGGGTACCCCGACGGCTTGCGCGGGGATCAAATTCCGTTCTTCGCGCGAATCGTCGCCGTGGCCGACGCTTTCGACGCGATGACGACGGACCGTCCTTACGCGCGAGGGCGCAGCTACGAGGAAGGCATGTCGGAAATTATACGCTGCAAGGGGACCCATTTCGACCCCGAGATCGTCGATGCCTTTGAGGCGGTCATGCGAGAGAAGCTTCGCACGGGAACGGTACTGCGTTCATCGTCAAGCCTCGAGGAGAGGTAAGAGGGAGCGCTTCATGAATAAGGCAAGAAGAAGCTGAAACCGCTGCAGAGCGGTTTTTGGCGCTGCTTCCGCGGCTCCCCTTCACCTTCACAATTAAAAGCCGCCGGCCGATATTATAGGGGAGAAGGGTGGAAAGCGAGGGGGAGTTCGTGAGAACGAAAGATTCCGACGAACAACTGCAGCAGTTTTTTAAACAGGATCCGCAATATTTGAAAAAATACGTCCGGGAGCATCCCGATAATAAAATGGCCTGGTACTTGCTCGGCCGGGAGTATGAGGAGCAAGGCAAGCAGGGCAAGGCGCTGTACTGCTATGCGCAAGCCGGCGAGGTGTACGAGGCCTATGAAGAGCAGAAGGTCGTGCTGCCCGCGGAGGAGGCGGCTTCGCCCGGGCCGTCGAAGCCGCCTCGGGCGTCTCGCCGCTGGGGGATTCGGTTCATGCGTCTCGCCGTAGCGATGCTTGCGCTCGGAGCTGCGCTGCTCTCGGCGCCCGGCCTGCAGACGCGAACGGTGGAGGAGCTGGCGCAGCCTGCGGCCGTCGTCCCTGCGGACGTCACGCCGGCGCAAATTCAGGCGACCCGGGTGTACTATTTGGCCGGGACCAAAACGCCGGAGACGATCGGCCAAGCGCTGCAGCACATGCTGCTGCTCGAACGGGTGAGAAGCTTCGGCATCCTGGTGCGCGGCATCCCGCTCAGCGATTCGACCTGGATCGAATGGCTGCGAAAGCCGGAGACGCTCTTGTCGGTGGAGGCGGAGTCTGACGCTTCGCGGCAGCAAATTTTGTACCACGACGCGGAAAGCTGTCAATGCGAGCCGAGCGACGCTCAGCGGGCGGACGGCGTCGTAGCGGCATGGATGTCTCATCAGGAGCAGCAGGCCGTGCTTCGCTCGGCGGTGGCAGCCTACATCCGGCGCACCGGACAAGCGCCTACGGAAGCTTCGCAATTGACGGCGTCGTATCCGGACAACGTGCTGCCCGGGTTGACGCCTTATATGTCGGAGCTGTTCGCACGCGACTCGGCGGCTATAGCGCAAGAGATGCAGGGCTGGAACGAGCGCTCAGCCGCGCAGGCGGGCGGATCTTCGCAAGGTCAGACGCCACCCGGTGAGCTTCCCGAGGGATTGATTCAACCGCTCGCCGAGCCGCTTGAAATTAAGATAGACAAAACGGCTCACCGGCTGGCGGTCGTGAGCGGCAGCATTGTCGTGCGCGAATACCCGGTCGGTCTCGGCGGTTCGCGGACGCCGGAAGGGAGCTTCGTTATTTCGGAGAAGGTGCGCAATCCGAACGGCCAATCAGACGGCGATTTCGGCAGCCGAGGGATGACGCTGTCCGATACGTTATACGCGATTCACGGGACGAACAAGCCGAAGAGCATCGGCAAGGATCAGTCGCTCGGCTGCGTCCGGATGCGCCAGACAGACGTGGAGGAGCTGTTCGACATGGCGCCGCTCGGTACGAAGGTGACGATCGGCCGCGGCTTGCTGCCTGCCGCCACGTCCGTCAGCGCGACCCCGTTGAAGCTGCCCGCTCAAGCCGACGATACGAACCCGAACAAGGTGTATAAATGGCTCGATTAGACGACGTTCCCCTCGCTTTTGGCGTTCCGTTCAACGATGATGGCGTGATCGTAAATTTGAGCCGCAGAGATGGAGTACGAAAATATTGCAAAGGACAGGTGCCTGCCGGTAACCTGTTTTTTTTTGCATGGCTGAGGGAAGAATCGATTTCCAAAAAATTCACTTGCATAAAGAACAAGTGTTCGGTGTATAATGTGAAACGAGAATATATGTTCGCATGATGGTGGTGGATGTATGAGTGTTAATCCAAGTATTGAAACCGAAGAAGATATTCAAATCATCAAGGACTACACCTTGCTGCCCATTTTGCTGGATATGTTAGCCAGAGATATGGATACGTTAAAAATGTATCAGGACAAAATTGTTTTCCGTCATGTCATTTTTTATCTTAGGGAAGTTGAAGATTCCATTTATTCAAAATTGCAGAGCATTAAAAGTAAGATGATTCAACAAAATATTAAAGTTTTGAGTACAGAAATGAATGCGCAGGGTATTCAGGTAGAATACAAAGTCCGCGGCTACGTTCATCATTTCAACATGCTGAGGAGTTTGATAAAGGCTGAGCTCATGACCATGCTTATGAACTTACGGAGGCAGATAAGATGAGCGAGAACAGCGAAAGGACTATTTTTCTAGCGGATTGCCAGAGCTTTTACGCCAGCGTAGAGAAGGCGGATCATCCTGAATGTAAAAATAAACCCGTTGCTGTTGCCGGTGATCCGGCACGCCGCTCAGGTATTATTCTGGCTGCCTGTCCCATCGCGAAAAGCTTCGGGGTGACTACGGCGGAACGGTTGGGCGAAGCCCTTATCAAGTGTCCGGAGCTCGTTGTCATGCGTCCCCGGATGCAGCATTACATTGATGTCTCACTGATGATTACGAAGATTTATGAGGAGTTTACGGATCTTGTTGAGATATTCAGTATTGATGAGCAGTTTTTGGATGTTTCTGCAAGCTTGCCTATCTTTGGAGATCCTGAAACGATCGCTAAATCTATTCAGCAAAAGGTTCTTAGTCAAACCGGAGTATGGGTTAGAGTAGGCATCAGTTCTAATAAAATACTTGCTAAAATCGCGACGGATATATGGGCAAAGAAGAATGAAAGTGGCATCTTTACCTTGTCAAAAACAGAAGTCGAGACTTTGCTATGGCCACAACCCGTAAATAAGATGTTCGGTGTCGGTTCACGTATGACGGCACATTTTGCTCGTCTTGGAATGCACACCATCGGCGATATTGCCAGAACGCCGCTGCCGCGTCTTAAAGATAAATTTCGTGCTCGCTTTGGCAAGCAATCGGATATTCATGCAGAGGTGATGTGGCGGACGGCGAACGGTCTGGATGATAGCCCGGTTACACCCGGAACATTCAACACGCCGCCAAAATCAGTCGGCCATATGATGACTTTACCTAGAGACTATGTGGAGACGTGGGAAGTGAACACCATTTTACTGGAGCTCACAGAGGAGGTATGCCGCGACTGCCGTCGTAAAGGATATATGGGCTCTGTAGTCACGGTCAGCTGCATGTGCAGTCCCTACGAAGCACCGACCGGATTCTCGCGCCAAATGAAGATGCAGGACCCTACTAACCACACCAATACCGTATTTGAAACCGTAAAAATGCTTTTTTATAAATTCTGGAATAAAATGCCCGTGCGTCGTGTCGGTGTGACATTAAGCCAGTTAATGGACGATCAGGATTACCAGCTTACCCTCTTTGAGGATCAGGTAAAGTCCAGAGCCTTGGAGAAAGCTACGGATAGTATAAAAAATCGATATGGCAGCGCCGCAATCGTAAGAGCTTCATCGCTTACCGCTGCCGGGCAAGCGGCGGATAGGTCGATGAAAATCGGAGGGCATTATAAATGAGCAAAAAGCTTGAAAAGAACGGGCTGTGGGAATCCAGCCGGATGATGCTTCCGCAACATAAAGAGGCATTTCAGAACAGACTCAACGATAAATCAGTTCAACATAGTCGTCCGACAACGGAAGAAATCAACATGATGAGAGATTATGTGTTATTGCCCATCATGCATTCGATTATTATAAGAAAGGCTCGGGAAGTGGAACGCTCCTCCGAAACCTTGAGATTGCTCTATTCTAAAGCGGCTCAGGTTCTGGCCCAAAACATTCATGTAGACTTGTCGAAAGTAAAAAAATACTTGTTGGAAAAAAACATCCGTGTGTTTGAAGAGGAAAAAGATGATCGGATGATTCGCTACCGATATATCTGCCGTGAGCATGAAGATAGTTTTACAATCACCAGAGACTACATGCGTGCTGAAATAAGTGTGAGGATTGGACGATACGCCGACAGTCTTGTAACAAACATGTATAGCGCGGGAAGACCGGATGAGCAACAAATATAAACCATGCAGAAGCCCGACGGAAACATTTCTTCCTGCGGGCTTCATGTATTGAAATCCAGTTGGAGCCGGTTGTTATCATTTTGATAAAATGAAAGCAGCGTATTGACGATCCTTGGAATGAGGTGCTATAGTAAATCAACAACATTAATCCGAGTAAATATATATGAATTGTTTACAAATAGGATGGTATGGCCAGTCTACCCGGCAAAGAGGAGACTTCCACCTTTTTCATTTTTGAAGAAGGTAGGGGGTCTCTTTTGTTTTTGTTTCATCATTCGAATCATCCGTCAACCAACTCCACTTCACAAAAAGAGAGGGATTCCCCATGTCCAAACGAAAATTCGCAACATTCTGGCAGCCTTGGGTTTTGCCTGTACTGATGCTGGCAGCTTGGCAGGCGTTCGGCGCTGCAGGCGTTTTATCTCAACGCATACTGCCAACGCCTCTGGAAGTCGTGCAAGCGCTTGTCGAGGTGGTCAAGGACGGCACGCTGCTGGAATATGTAGGTGCCAGCACGCAGAGGGCGTTCTTAGGCTTTCTGATCGGAGGAAGCGTTGCTTTCTTCATTGGATTATTAAACGGCATTTTCCCTGTAGCCGAACGGTTTATTGATACTTCGGTCCAGATGCTGCGCACGATTCCTCATCTGGCGCTTATTCCCTTGGTTATTATGTGGTTCGGTATTGGCGAAACGTCCAAATTGTTTCTGGTAGCTCTCGGGGTGGCATTTCCGATTTATCTGAATACATTTCATGGCATACGCTCGGTAGATCCGGGACTCATCGAGATGGGACGGGTTTACGGGTTAAACGGAGTTTCCTTATTCACCCAAGTGATATTGCCCGGTGCGCTATCCAATATTTTGCTCGGTGTCCGGTTCTCGCTAGGCATCATGTGGATCACGCTGATTGTCGCGGAGACGATTGCTGCCGATTCCGGGATCGGCTATATGGCTTCCCACGCCAGGGAGTATATGCGAATGGACGTCGTCGTGCTGTGCGTGATCTTGTACGCGCTGCTCGGCAAGTTATCCGATCTTGCGGCGAAATTCCTCGAGCGGCGGTGGCTTCAATGGCATCATAACTACGTGAAAAAAGCGTGAAGGGTAGGTCATGGACATGACGGTCAAAGAAGGCGGCGTTAAGCTGCATACTCGTAATTTGGGCATAACATTTGGTACAACAGAGGTGCTTACAGATATTAACTTTCAGGCGGAACCCGGTGAATTCGTCGCGATCGTTGGCAGGAGCGGATGCGGCAAAAGCACGCTGCTTCGCTTGGTAGCCGGCTTGGAGAAGCCGTCGGACGGTCTGATTATGATCGAAGGCAACGCAACGAAGGGCATCCATCCCGATATCCGGGTACTGTTTCAGGATTCCCGGCTTCTTCCCTGGAGGAAGGCGGTCGATAACGTCCGCATCGGCGTGAAGTCCGGCGACAAGAAGCTGGCGCATGAAGCGCTGAAGCAAGTGGGCTTGGAGGAAAGAGCCGGTGCATGGCCAGCGGTCCTGTCAGGCGGTCAGCGGCAGCGCGTAGCGTTGGCACGTGCTTTGGCCGGAAGCCCGAGATTGCTCCTGCTCGATGAGCCGCTAGGCGCCCTGGATGCGTTGACGCGAATCGAAATGCAGCAGTTGATTGAACGGTTGTGGAGCGAGCAAAGATTTACCGTTTTGCTCGTCACGCATGATGTGAGCGAAGCGGTAGCATTGGCGGACCGCGTAGTGCTCATTGAGAGCGGGAAGATCGCGATGGATGTGAAAATTACACTCCCGCGTCCGAGAGAACGCGACAGTGGATTTGCCTATTTTGAGAAGGTGATTTTGGATCGCTTGCTCTTGAAGGAGCCAGGCGCAATAGAAGCCCAACGGGAGCTTTCGTTTTCGATTTGATAAATCCATACTCTATAAAGGCGGGGAAAACAATGAGTCGATATGATGTGAATCTGAACGCAGATGTGTTGGTAATCGGCGGAGGTCCATCGGGGACCTGGGCGGCGGTAACAGCAGCTAGAGAAGGTGCGAAGGTTGTATTAGTCGATAAAGGCTATTGCGGAACGAGCGGCGCTACGGCTCCATCCGGCACAGGTGTTTGGTATGTGAATCCGAATCCTGAGGAGCGGGAAAGCGCAATGAAAAGCCGTGAAGCGCTGGGGGGCTATTTGGCCGATCGCGGCTGGATGCAGCGGGTGCTTGACCGTACCTTTGCCAATACGAACCAGATTGCGGATTGGGGCTACCCATTTCCTGTCGACGAAGCGGGGCTGTCTCAGCGCCAAAGTCTGCAAGGGCCGGAATATATGAAGCTGATGCGCAGACAGGTGCAGAAGGCGGGAGTGAAGATCCTCGATCACAGTCCGGCTTTGGAGCTCCTCGCGGATGAGCATGGTGTGGCCGGAGCGACGGGAACGAACATTCAAACGAAGGAAACGTGGCGGGTCGATGCTTCAGCCGTCGTGATCGCGACCGGCGGCTGCGCATTTTTAAGCAAAGCCTTAGGGACGAATGTATTAACCGGGGACGGCTATTTGTTGGCCGCTGAAGCGGGGGCCGATTTCTCGGGCATGGAATTCTCTACCGCGTACTCTCTGTGTCCTGCATTCTCTCCGGTGACGAAGTCGGCCTTCTACACCTGGGCTACCTTCTATTACGAAGACGGCCGGGTGATCGAAGGCGCAGGGTCGCAGCGAGGCCGCTCGGTGATCGCGCGGACGCTGCTCACCCAGCCCGTGTACGCCCGATTGGATAAGGCCGACGATGAGCTGAAAGAGGCGATGCGCAAGGCACAGCCGAACTTTTTCCTTTCTTTCGACCGACTCGGAATCGATCCGTTCACGCAAAAATTTCCGGTTACGCTTCGCTTTGAAGGAACGGTTCGCGGAACGGGCGGCATCCATATTATCGATGAAAGCTGCGCGACCAAGGTACCTGGATTGTATGCTGCCGGGGATGCGGCGACACGTGAGCTCATCTGCGGCGGGTTTACCGGCGGAGGCAGCCATAATGCGGCTTGGGCGATGTCCTCCGGCTATTGGTCCGGTGAGGGAGCGGCACGCTATGCCTTGAAATTGGGAGCGCATGCCGCCAGCCGCAGTGCGCAAGGGCTCTCGGAACGAACCGGCATCCCGACACAACCGGCGGAGCGCAAGGGAGGACCGGATACGAGTGAGATCGTGAAGGCCGTACAGGACGAGGTGTTCCCTTACGACCGGAACTGGTTCCGCACAGGAGCAGGGCTTGAAGGAGGGCTTCAGCGGCTCGAGCGCGTCTGGAATGAAGTGAAAAGCGGACTTCAGGCCGGGGACGGCAATACCGTTCGGGTCCGGGAAGCGGCGGCAATGACTGCGACGGCCCGTTGGATGTTTACAAGCGCATCAGCGCGTCAGGAGACGAGAGGGATGCACCGTCGCGAAGATTTTCCCGGGTCCGATACCAAGCAGCATTATCGCCTGCTAAGCGGCGGTTTGGATCAGCTCTGGGTTCGACCGTTATCCGATCAGGATGCCGGTGCCGCCCACTCCGGTATCCATTCCACATTCACCAAGAAGGAGGCTGTCATCTAATGATTGAAATCTTAAGCCAAGACCGCTGCGTCAACTGCAACCAGTGCGTGTCCGTCTGCCCGACGAATGTATTCGATCCGGCAACCGAAGACGGCGGCGTTCCTGCTATCGCCAGAAAATCCGACTGCCAAAGCTGCTTTATGTGCGAATTGTACTGCCCTACGGATGCTTTGTTCGTATCGCCATTTGCCGAGCAGGAAGCGGAGTTCAACGAGTCCGCACTGATCGAAAGCGGACAGCTGGGCAGCTACCGTACCAACTTGGGCTGGACCCGGGGCGCCAAATCAACGGCGGCGGATGACGGTTCTTATCTTATATTTCGACGCATGCACAGGCACTAAACCAGGCACAACCTTATTAAACTAGACAGACAGGGGGCATTACTATGAATTCATCCCGCAAGCATTGGACTTTAACTGCATTACTCCTTACATCTGTATTTGCCTGGGCTCTCTCCGGATGCGGGACTTCAGGCTCCAAGCAACCGGCAGCAGGCGATGCAGCCGCCCCGGCGCAGGGAGCAGGCCAGACATCCGAAGCGAAGACGACGCTTGAACCGAAGCTTCGTATCGGGTATATTTCCCCTAACAACAAAGGTACCATCACGGGGGTAGAAGGCTGGGCGCAGAAAAAAGGCTACCTGGAATCCGAACTCAAAAAATACGGCGTCACCGATGTTTCGGTGAAATCTTTTCCTAACGGACCGAACTTGAATGAAGCTCTCGCCTCGGGTGCTCTGGATGTCGGAATTTACGGCGATACGCCGGCAATTAATGCCAGAGCGGTCGGCTTGAAGACGAAACTGATTAACATTACCCAGTCCGGTATGAATGCCTGGCTTGTGGCTAAAGCGGATGGACCTCAAAAGGTGGAGGATTTGAAAGGCAAAAAAATCGCTACAGCCGATGGCTCCTACATGAGCCGTTACCTGAAAGGATTGCTGCAGGAAAAGGGTTTGGATAAAGACATAAAGGTCGTTCACTTACTCCCTGCTGACGGCGAAGCGGCTTTGGCGCGAGGGGATATTGAAGCTTATGCTTACCCGACAGGGTTCGGCCCTTTGATTATCAGCAAAGGCTATAAAGCGATAGATGAAGCAAAGAGCCATCCGGATCTTCGGGGCTCGAGCGTGACGGTGGCGAGTGAAGACTACCTTTCCAGGAACCCTGGCTTCGTGCAAGTATGGAACGGAGTGCGGCAAAAGGCAGCAAAAGAAATTCAGTCCAATGCCGATGAATTCTATAAGCTGTATGCCGAGTCCTCCGAATTCCCGCTGGATGTAGTTAAAGCATCCTTCGATATTAGCCAGTGGCAAGTCGAGGATTTTTCAGCGGACAGTCTGAAACTTCTGGAAGGAACCAAAAAATATTTGTTCGATAACGGCATCATCAAGAAAGACTTTAATCTTAACGATTGGATCTATAAGCCTTAGGCTTAGGCAGCAAAAAGGAACGATTCTTCCGGTCAACTGGAGACATGTTCACCTGATGAGGGGGCATGTCTCTTTATTTTTCTCACGAAGAAAGGAAGGGATTTGACGATGAACATTGAATGGAAGTGGGATGCAGCCATTCCGGTTGCCATAGAATCTTTAATCAGGCTTGCGGACATAGCGAACGGTTATAAAAGCAGCATCTTGTTTGGTAAAAAGCAGATGTATATTAACGGGAAGGTGTCTTCCCAGGTCGTCTCCTTATTCTTAACGATGAAATGCGACCAAACCTTGAGCGTGAACGTAGAAGGCGAGGATGCCACTGAAGCTTTCAGATCCATTCATGCCTATATTCACGAACTGATGCGGGAGCCTGACGCCGTACCTGCGCAAGCAGCGCAGATTAAAGCGGTACATCATCACCCCTTTACTCAAGCGATGTAACACTCATCGTAACGGAATTCATATTCAGGAAGCGGCGCATTTTTTCACGAATGCATCTGTCAAGGAAGTCAATGCTGAAACAGACCGCATGCATCCATTATTTGAGCATACTTCCTTTCAAAGTCCATAATATTTAATCATGGAGTGAAATGGAGGTGCAGCTATGTCCAATGGATTCGTTATGCGTTCTTTAGACGAAGTTCGGTTTTGGTCACGTATAATGAAGGAACATTCACTTTTTCTGAAATTAGGGTTTCGTTGCGATGACACCCAGTTAATAAATGAGGCGAATCACTTTTACGCGGTGTTTGAGGAAATTGAAAGAAGGTCAAACACATTTACACCTGAAACAGACCCTGAAGTAATCAAAAGATTCAATGTAGAAGTGCACAATGCGGCTTCCCATATATGGGCTTTTAAAAGAAAAGTGTTAGGATTAATTTTAAGTTGCCAACTTCCAGGAGCCAATAACTTTCCATTGTTGGTCGACCACACGAGTAGAGAAGCATTTTACTTTAGAAACAGATTGGAAGAACTTAATACTGGAAGATTAGATCCTTTACCCGATGCAATCATTAATGAAAATGTATTTTTCTTAAGGATAATGGCTGACCATGCAAAATTTATTGGACATTTACTGGACCCCTCTGAACGGCAGTTAGTTGAACAATCACGTAACTTTAGTCAAGATTTCGACCAATTGCTCTTTCAAGCAAGAGATTTAGAATCCATGCGACCTCAATCCCAGACAGTTCCTTTACTAGACCAATTCCTTGACCAGAATCGAATTTCCGTAAAATCTCTTCGCGATTTTAAAAAGACGGCTAAAGAATTAATCGAGTCTTGTCGTATAAAGAGTATTATTCATCCCCTGCTGGCAGACCATGTATTTCGGGAAGCGGAGCGATTCCTTTTCATTATAGATATGTTAGAAAGTAGTTTGACAAAAACTCCTGCGAGATAAAACATAAGAGTGTATTATAAATAACCCCGAGAACAACTCAGGTATGACTCCCGTTACATACGCGTGTAGCATGTAGTTCTTCAGACAAACCACTAAATTATTCTAAGCGCTAAGAAAATACTTTATTTCGTATTATTAGGTCAGCCAAATTTCTGGTTGGCCTTTTTTCTTAGGAGTCATATGATGGCGGTAAGCCGGGAGAACGCAAACTTAATTTTTCCCGCCGCGGCTATGAGAGTCGGCGGCAGGATTGAGAAATAGGTGAGGAGGCTGGTTGCGATCCTGCAGGAGACCAAAAATAAATAGCCCGAAAAGGCCCGAAGGATGCTTTCTCCTTCGGGCTGACTTTATTCGGCGCTCATGGAAAAATGATTACTATCGAGCGCTTCAACTGTTTACAATGAGAAGGACCGACATGCCGACAATAATGAGGCCAAGGACGGAGGCGACCCAGATGATCAGCTTTTTGTTCGGCTCTTCTTTCGCTTTGCGCTTTGCGTACGGAGTAATTTTCTTTTTGGACATCGACATCAGCCCTGCCTTCCGATAGGTTTAAGCATATTCTACCATATTGTAACCGCTGCAGCGTCAGGGTTTTGTTGGGTTGTCCTCTTTATTTTTCCGCCGTAAAACGATAAACTGTCATCTAGAGAGAGTTATCGTCAGCAAGAGACGGACGGGAAGAGGGCGAGAAGCATGTTGTACAAATCGATAGCCAAACCGGTGCTGTTCCGAATGGACCCGGAGAAGGCGCACCATCTCACGATCGACGGGCTGCATACGTTCGGTAAAATACCGGGAGGACGGCGGCTGCTGCAGGCTGTATGGGGCGTCGGCGTTTACCCGGAGCTGGAGACGGAGCTTTGGAACATCAAGTTTACGAACCCGGTGGGCCTTGCCGCAGGCTTGGACAAGAACGGCAAGGCGGTTCCGGGCTTTTCCAGCATCGGCTTCGGCTTCATGGAGGTCGGGACAGTGACCCCGAAGCCCCAGGAGGGCAATCCGCTGCCGCGGCTGTTCCGGCTGCCCGAGGACGGGGCGCTGATCAACCGGATGGGCTTCAACAACGTCGGCATCGAGGGCATGAAGCGCAATTTGCGGAATCAAGGAAAGCGGACGATTCCGCTGGCGATTAATATAGGCAAGAACAAAGCGACGCCGAACGAACAAGCCCACGAGGATTACCGCGCATGCATTCAGGCCCTGTATGGCTACGGCGATTTTTTCGTGGTGAATATCAGCTCGCCGAACACGCCGGATCTGCGCAATCTGCAGCACGGCGACGACTTGTCGCGTCTGCTCGCCGCCGTCAAGGACGAGATGGACACCATGCATGCGAAGTTCGGCGGCCGGGAGAAGCCGGTGCTCGTCAAGATTGCGCCGGACTTGACGCCGGAGGAAGTCGAGTATACGGCGGCGACGATTTTGCGCAGCAACGTGTCGGGCATCATCGTGTCCAACACGACGATCTCGCGCGACGGCCTGGCGAATGCGAACCGCGGCGAAACCGGCGGACTGAGCGGCAGGCCGTTGACGGGCAAGTCGACGGAACTGATCGGGACCGTGTACCGCTTAACCGAAGGCAAGCTGCCGATTATCGGGTCGGGGGGCATATTTACAGCGGAAGACGCCTATGCGAAAATTCGCGCGGGAGCCAGCCTGGTCGAAGTGTATACGGCGCTCATTTATGAAGGACCTGCATTGGTGAAACGAATCAACCGCGGCTTGCGGCAGCTGCTGCGGCAGGACGGCTTCAAGCATATTTCGGAGGCGGTCGGCTCGGCGCATACGGGAAGATAGGGAGGATTACGGATGGATGGTCGCGATTGGAAAAAATTCCTTCTGCCATACGAGCAGACGGTCGAAGAATTGAAGGTCAAATTCAAGACGCTGCGAAGCGAATTGAAAAGCCGCGAAGAGTATTCCCCGATTGAATTTGTGACCGGCCGCGTGAAGCGGGTTTCCAGCATATTGGAAAAAGCGAAGCGGCTTAACGTGCCGATGGAACAAATCGAGACCGGCATCGAGGATATTGCCGGGATCCGCATCATGTGTCAATTCGTCGAAGATATCGGGCAATTGGCGGAGCTGATCCGCGCCCGTCAGGATATGACGTTAGTGTATGAAAAAGACTATATCACGAACAAAAAGCCAAGCGGCTACCGCAGCTATCACATGATTGTGGAGTATCCGGTGCAGACGTCGCTCGGCATGAAGCGGGTGCTGGCGGAAATTCAGCTGCGTACGCTGGCGATGAACTTCTGGGCGACGATTGAGCATTCGCTCAACTACAAATACCGCGAAAGCTTGCCGGAGGAAGTCGTCAGCCGGCTCAGCAAAGCGGCGGAAGCGGCGTACAAGCTCGATCAGGAAATGAGCAGCATCCGCGACGAGATCATGGAGTCGCAGCAGCTGTTCGAGGACAACTCCAATATCGTCAACCGGGTGCTGAACAACATTCAGGTGTTGTATTTTTACCATCGGGTGCGGGAGGCCGCTCAATTCCAGCTGCGTTTCAATGAACTGTGGGATACGAACGACACGTGGTTATTGAAAGAATTGTCCGATCAAATCGAAGAGGCGATCAGCCGGGCGAAAAAGAGCTCGTTGTCTTAGCATCGGCTCGAAATCGGGGAGGGTTCATCTTGACAGCGAAGTACGATCGGTTGTATGTGCTGTTCGTGTACTATTTCAACATCGCAAGGGATTACTTCGAATGCCATGAGGTGATGGAGGAGCTCTGGCTCGAGGAAGGACGCGACACGTTGTATCAGGGCCTGCTGCAGGTAGCGGTAGGCCTTTATCATTACCGGAACGGCAATAACGGGGGCGCGGTGAAGCTGTTCGCCGCGGCGTTGGAGAAGCTTGAGCAGCAGCCGGGAGAGGTGCTTGGCATCGATCTGGAGGCGCTGCGGCAGGACAGCCGGGCCTACCTGGGCAAGCTTCATCGGATCGCGGAGGAGCCATTCGCCTTCTATGACCTTGACATCCGCGTTCTCGATCCGGAGCTGAATGCGCTCGTAGAGGAATACCGCCTGCATCCGCCGCAAGAACACGAGGAAGACTAATCAGCGCGCGTATAGAGCGAAGCTCGAAGGAGGACGAGACGGTTGATTCATGTGGAGCACCTGTCCAAGCATTATCGCGTGCACGAGAGGGAGCCCGGACTACTGGCGTCTTTGCGCAGTTTAGTGAGCCGCAGCTACCGGGTGGTGAAAGCGGTCGACGACATCAGCTTCCATATTCCCGCGGGCCAAATTGTGGGCTTTCTCGGTCCGAACGGCGCCGGGAAAACGACGACGATGAAGGTGCTGACCGGGCTGCTGCATCCGACGGCCGGACGCGTCGAGGTGGCGGGGTTCAAGCCGCAGGAGCACCGGAACGCGTTCAAACGCCGAATCAGCCTGGTGATGGGGCAAAAAAGCCAGCTGATTTGGGACGTGCCGGCATCGGACAGCTTCCTGGTCAATAAAGCGATCTACGAGATCGATGACGAGACGTACCGGAAAAGCCTCGGCGAGCTGGCCGAGCTGCTGGAGCTCGAGCGCGTCCTGCATAAACCGGTGCGGCAGCTGTCGCTCGGCGAACGGATGAAGTGCGAGCTCGCGGCGTCGCTGCTGCACCGGCCGGACATTTTATTTTTGGACGAACCGACGATTGGCCTCGATGTACAAATGCAGGAGGTTGTGCGCCGGTTTATTTTGGAATACAACCGGAGCGTCGGCGCGACGGTACTGCTTACGAGCCACTATATGGGCGATGTGACGGCGCTGTGCGAGCGCGTCATGGTCATCGGAGGCGGGCGGCTCTTGTACGACGGCGGCATCGCCGAGCTGGTCGACCGGCATTCGCCCCGCAAGCGAATCAAGCTGCAGCTGGCCGAAGGCGGCTCGGCGGAAGCGATTCGGGCAAGGCTGGCCCGGGAGCCGGCGGTGACGAACGTGATGCTGGACGACTATCCGGTCGCCCTGTTCGAGGTGCCGCGCGAGCAAGTATCCGCCGTGTCCGCGAAGCTGCTGGCCGATTTTCCGGTACTCGATCTGACGATCGAGGATCCGTCGATGGAGACGGTGATCGGGCAAGCGTTCGCGCAGACGGACGGGGCAGGCGGTTCGGCAGGCGGTTCGGCAGGCGCGTTACGCAAGGAAAACCGGCAGGAGGAACGCGAGACGTCGGAGGTGGGGCGCGAATGAGCGGCCGGGAGAAGGGTCTCGGGCAAGCGGCGGACGCCCGCACAGCCGGGGAAGCCTGGCTGCGGTTCCGGCAGAAGTATGCGGCGCTGCTGAGCGTTGAATGGGCCGTCATGCTGGCGTATCGCAGCGAAAGCCTGATCTGGATGATTGGGTCGTTCGTCCAGCCGATCGTCAGCCTCTCGGTATGGCTGTCGATTGCCGGCGGCGGCACCGTCCGCGGTTATGGCGCGAACGATTATATCGTTTACTTTATCGGCGTGCTCGTTGTCGAGAGGCTGTCGCGGTCGTGGGACGTGTGGGAGCTGGACAGCGAAATCCGGCAGGGCACGTTCTCGGCCAAGCTGCTTCGCCCGTTTCATCCGATGCATTGGAGCATTGCGCAAAACATCGTCTACAAGCTGTTTTTCGCGGCGCTGCTCGTTCCGTCCTGGCTCGTGCTTGCGTGGATATGGCCGGTGCTGCGGCCTGCGGCAGACGGGGGGATGATCGGGCTCGCCGTGCTGGCGCTGCTCGGGTCCAACGTGCTGCGTTATTTGATCGGCTACGAATTCGGTTTGCTGGCGTTCTGGACGAACAAGGCTACGTCGATCTTTGCGCTGTATGAAGGCTTGCATTTGTTCTTGGCGGGACGCATCGCGCCCTTGTCCATGTTTCCGGAGGGGCTGGTTTGGGTCGCCTCCTGGTTTCCGTTCTATTCGACGGTCGGATTTCCCGTCGATTTGCTGACGGGCAAGCTGGCGGGACGCCCGGATTTAATCGGGCAGGGCTTCGTCCAGCAGCTGGTCTGGATCGCGGTGCTGATCGTGATTTTCCGCATCCAGTGGAAGCGGGGACTGGCCAAATACTCCGCGGCGGGAGGTTAGGAGAGATGCGCAAATACGGGCGTACGCTGCAATCGTTTTTCCGGGCGTGTCTGGTCGAAGAATTCGAGTATCGGGCCAATTTCGCCGCCAACGTGCTGCATACGCTGTTCGGTCTGGCGATGGCGGTGCTGACGGTGCAGCTCTATTTTTACCGGACGCAGCAGATCGGCGGCTGGTCGTTCGACGAGGTGCTGGCGCTGCTCGGCGTATTCACCGCCGTACACGGCTTTATCGATTTCTTCCTGCAGCCGAACATGAGCCGGCTCGTGGACCATATTCGCAAAGGCACGCTGGATTACGTCTTGACGAAGCCGATCGACAGCCAATTTTACGTAAGCTTTCGGCATCTTGTATTTTGGCGTCTGGCCGATGTCTTGCTCGGTTTCGGGATGGTGGCCTTCGCGCTCCTGCGCATCGGCTATACCCCCGGCTGGCGGGAGCTGCTGATGTTCGCGGCGGTATTCGTTGCGGCGCTGGCGGTCGTGTATTCGCTGTGGATTGCGATGATGACGGTATCGTTCTGGGCGGTGAAGGTCGACAATTTATCGTTCCTGTTCACGACGTCGTTCGAGACGGCGCGTTTTCCCGTTTCGGTGTACCCGGGCGCGCTGCGGTTCATCCTAACCTACGTGTTCCCGGTGGCGTTCATTACGACGTTCCCCGCCGCCGCCATCGTCGGACGCATCGGCTGGACGGAGGTGATCGCCAGCGGGCTGGTCGCGCTGATCGCCCTGGCGCTTTCGCGAATGTTTTGGCGGTATGCGGTCGCGCATTATACGAGCGCGAGCAGCTAGACCTGCTCATACGAAAGGCTGCACCCGACGTTTGACGTCGGTGCAGCCTTATTCGGGTGCGCCCGGCAGAGCGTTAGTATGAATAATTCGTCTACCCGGGCTTCATCGTGCTCCCGGCCGGTTTAAGATTTGTGCTTGCTGATGAACGATTGCAGCGCTTCCTTCGTTTGCTCGCCGACGAGCCGCTCGACTTCTTTGCCTTCTTTATAATAAATCAAGGTCGGTGTGAACTCGATGCCGTATCGCTTCCAGCCGTCTTTGAACTCCTCGAGGTTGAATTGTTTGATGTCGGCGCCCAGCTCTTTGGCCACGGGCATCAGGATCGGCGTCGTCACCTTGCAATGCGGGCAGGTGGAAGCGAAGTAATAAATATAGAAGCTTTCTTTATTCGCAATTTTTTTATCCAGGTCCTCCGGCAGAATGATATTTTGATAGTTTGGATCGTCAAGCAGCTTCACCGTTTCCGGATGCAGCTTGTCCGGCGCGATCTTGTACACGTTGTCGGCGTGTTTGCCGAATTTGGCTTTATTGGACTGCTGGTTCAACACGAATAACGCGCCGAACAAAACGACGATGATGGATAAATAAATGGCAAGCTTTTTCATGGTTCCCCCTCTTTCTTGTCGATGTGTTCAAATAGCTACCTCTTTCTATCATACCCGAAATGGGGTGTAATTTCGAATTTCTTGACCAGACCCCTGCCCCCATCGGAACCATCCCGGGTTGCGGGGACTATCGGATTCGAAGTACAATGGGAATCATCCGGCATCCGGGTCGGGACCAGAGCCGATAGGCGGCTCCCGACGGCCGGTCTGGATGTCCACATTGACGGAAACGGGTTGAACGAAACATGACAGGGCGCGATCTGCCTGCGGTATTTTTGCAGCATATGGAACGGTTGCTGGAAGCGGATTTTCCAGCTTTTTTGGCTTCATACGACGAAGCGCGGTTATACGGCTTACGCGTGAACACCTTGAAGCTGTCCCCCGCGGCGTTCGAGAGGCTGTCGCCGATCGGGCTGCGTCCGATTCCTTGGGCGGAAACGGGGTTTTATTATCAAGGCGCTGCTCCTCGCGGCGGCTCGGAGACGGAAGGATCTGCGGATGAAGTCCGGCCGGGGAAGCACCCGCATTATCACGCAGGGCTGTACTACATTCAGGAGCCGAGCGCGATGGCGCCGGTCGAGCTGCTCGATCCGAAGCCGGGCGACCGGGTGCTCGACTTATGCGCCGCTCCCGG
Source organism: Paenibacillus sp. EPM92 (assembly GCF_016586185.1). Taxonomy (NCBI): domain Bacteria; kingdom Bacillati; phylum Bacillota; class Bacilli; order Caryophanales; family Paenibacillaceae; genus Paenibacillus; species Paenibacillus sp. EPM92. Next base: position 561 of record NZ_BCPS01000092.1, on the reverse strand, counting down.
CGGCAAGACGACGCAAATCGCCGCCAAGCTGCAGGGTGAAGGGGTTGTCGTGACCAACGACATCCATCCGGACCGGGTAAAGGCGCTGGTGAAAAATATCGAGTTAAACGGGGTCCGCAATGCAGTCGTGCTGAATGACGATCCGGCGAAGCTGGTTGATGCGTTTGCCGGCTATTTCGATAAAATCTTGGTCGATGCGCCTTGTTCCGGCGAGGGGATGTTCCGTAAGGAAGAGGAGATGGCCAAGGCGTGGGAGCCGGCCTGGACGGCCAAGTACGCCGCCATGCAGCATACGCTCATCGCTCAAGCGGCGCGTATGCTTCGCCCCGGCGGACGGCTTGTGTATTCGACCTGCACGTTCTCGCCGGAGGAGAACGAAGACATCATCGCCGCGTTCCTCGCGGAGCACCCGGCGTTCGAGGTGGAGCCGGTGGAACGGGCGGACGGCCGCGCCGCGTGGTCGGCAGGCCGGCCGGACTGGGTCCGCGGCGCAGGGGAGCCCGCTGCCGCGGCAGTCGCCGGCACGGTCAGGCTGTGGCCGCACCTCGTGGGCGGCGAAGG
>NZ_BCPS01000091.1:0-19057 GCF_016586185.1 Paenibacillus sp. EPM92 | reverse complement strand
GAAGCGCTCGCCCGCTTCGCGGCGGAGCAGCTGACGGCGCCGCCGTGGGCCGGCGCCGAGCTCGTGTGGCGCAGCGAGCACGCATACGCGGCGCCGCAAGGGCTGCCGCCGCTCGACGGCATCCGGGTCATTCGACCCGGATGGTACCTCGGCGGCGCGGCCAAGCAGCGCTTTGCGCCCTCGCAAGCGCTGGCTTTGGGTCTGCGCGCGGCGGAGGCGCGGCGCCGCGTGATGCTGACGGCCGGCGACAGCCGGGCCGTGCGGTATTTGAAGGGCGAGACGCTGGAGCTCGCCCCGGATGAGCTGCACGCCGAAGGGGACGGCGTGCAGCCCAAAGGCTTCTGCCTCGTCTGCATCGACGGCTTTCCCGTCGGGTGGGGCAAATGGCAGGACGGCATGCTCAAGAACGAATATCCGCCCGGTTGGAGGTGGACCTAAGATCGATGAAAACGACAATACGCCTGGACAAGCTGCTGGCCCACTCGGGCTTCGGCACACGCAGCGAAATCAAAATACTCGTCAAGCGCGGCGCCGTTCAGGTGAACGGCAAAACCGTCAAAGACAGCGGCCTGCAGGTCAATGCCGAACGGGACGCCATTGCGGTTGACGGCGAGCCGGTCCGTTACCGGGAGTTTGTGTACATCATGCTCAATAAACCGCAGGGCGTCGTGTCGGCGACGGAAGATACGCGCGACCGGACGGTGCTCGATTTGCTGGACGACGGCTATGCGCACTTCGAGCTGTTCCCGGTCGGCCGGCTTGATAAAGATACGGAGGGCTTGCTGCTGTTGACCAACGACGGCAAGCTCGCGCACAATTTGCTGTCGCCGCGCAAACACGTCCCCAAAACGTATTACGCCCGGGTCGAGGGCGCGGTCGACGAAAGCGACCGGGAAGCTTTTCGCCGGGGCGTGACGCTGGACGACGGCTACGTGACGATGCCGGCCGAGCTTCGCATACTGAGCAAGGGCGAGCCGGACGCAGGACAGCTGTCCGAGATCGAGCTGACGATCAGGGAAGGAAAGTTTCATCAAGTGAAACGCATGTTTCTCGCCGTGAACAAACGGGTTGTTTTTTTGAAAAGAATGTCCATGGGCCCCCTCGCACTCGATCCGGACCTGAACACGGGAATGTACCGCGAGCTGACGACCGCCGAACTGGAGTCGCTGCAGGCGCATGCGGCACAGCCGGAGGCGGACCAATAAAGGGTTGCCCGATGAGGAGTGGAGAACCGATGAATTACCGCTTGATTGCGCTTGATGTGGACGGTACGTTGTTAAACGATAACCACGAACTGACCGAAAGGACGATTCGCACGCTGCGGCTGGCGCATGAAGCCGGACTTCGCATCGTGCTGTGCACCGGACGGGGACCCGCGAATGCGATCCCGGTGTTCGAGGAGCTTGGCCTGGAAGGGGTGCTGATTACCCACAACGGCGCTTCTACCGTGCAAACGCCGGGGGCGCAGGTGCTTCATCAGTTCAGCTTTCAAATGCAGGAGCTTGCGCCGCTGGTCGCTTATTGCCGCGAGAACGGCGTCCACTTTGACGTAAATACGCCGCTTGATCTGTACTTGGAGAAAGCGGAGGCCGCCGCGGCCGCGATGTACGAGCAGTTTCTGATCGTCACGAAACAAGTGGACGACGTACTCGCCATGGAAGAAGGCATCGTCAAATTCACGATGTTCGGCGACGGAGACCAGATGGATCGCGTGGAGGCCGCCTTCGGCCGGGAGTTTCAGCTGCCGGAGACATTCCACGCCATCCGCAGCGGCGTCGAGTTCGTCGACGTGATGGCGGTTTCCGCCTCCAAGGGCAATGCGTTGAAGCATTTGGCCGACTCGTGGGGCATCCGGCGTGAGGAGATTATCGCGATCGGCAACTATTTCAACGACGTCGACATGCTGCGCTTTGCCGGACTCGGCATCGCGATGGACAATTCCCCGGACGGCGTCAAGGAAGCGGCCGATGAGGTGACGTTATCCAACAACGAAGACGGGGTGCATGCGGCACTGATGAAGCATGTGCTTGAGCCGCTAGGAATCGGGCTCGGCGGTTGAAGTGACTTGTGAATGGAAGAATCGCCCGGGCATTCGCTGCCTGTAGCGGAACTCAGATGTCTTATTCGCAGCTTATTCGGCGGAAGCCGATTTGCAGCTCGAATCATGCATCGGGTTCCGCTATTTTTGTTGGACGGCTGTTTTCAAGTGGAATCACGCAACGGGTTCCTTGGCATGTCCCGTCTGCATTGGTTGACGGCTTGGGCCGGGGCGCATACTTTTCGCAGCGGGAAGGACATGCTAAGAACGCAACGTGCTAGTCGCTTAACCTAATTCATCTCAGGGAGGGAACCCGAATGAGCAGCGTGATGCTGAGGCCGGACTTGAGGACGGCAGGCGGAGAAGTATGTGACATTGTGTTTAAAAATCGGTTTGTTGGCACGCTGACGGTCGTTTATCGGGAGTCTGCCCGTATAGCCGGCTCTCTGCAGTTGGAGAAGGAAGTTTTGTCGGAAGCCGATAAAGAAGAGGTGTTCGAGCACGTTCACGAGTATGTGCAGGCGTTTATGGATGCGATCGAAGCGACCGCGTGCCAAATCATGGTGACGTACAGCAGCTACGATCATGTCATCGCGACGGAACGCGCGGCGGCTGCGCACAATAACGGGTGGGACGAAGCGGAAGAAGACTTCGATTACGATACGGATTGGGCGGACAGCGATTCGCGGCTGGAGGATGAGGATACGTTCGACCGCGAGGTTTATACGCTGGCCGATTACGAGCTGGTTGTCGTCGGCGAGGATGAAGATACAATCGAATACCACGTTTACGATAAAGACGAGAATTGGATCGCCGAAGCGTTTATGCACACCGATGGGGCCAATATTACCGGCACGGTAAATTGGATGATCGAGCCCGAAGAGAAAGAGCTTGACGTCGTGGCCGATTTGCTGGTGCTGGATTTTGATGAGGATGAAATCGATACGTTCGTCATCCATATGCTTTACGATAATGAAGTGATCGAGACGATCGAGCTGACGCATGAGGATCTATTGGAGGAAAGCGAGCAGGAGTCGAACGAGCTTACCGAATACGGGAAGAAAAGTGACTACTCGATTGTCCTGGCCCGGGACGACGGCGACGTGCTGAGCTACGAAATTTATCAGCAGTCGCGGGGCGGGCTGCCCATCGGAACCGCTACGATCGATATCAGCCAGCGCCAGCTTACCGGTTTTATCGACTTTCGCGAGCCGGGCAGCGAAGGGGACCGGGAGCTGATCGCCACGCTGCTGATGGAGGAGCTTGATAAGGAAAAGGATTATGAAGCCCTCAACTTGTCCATGATGCATAGAAACCGGTTGATCGAAGAAGTGCTGTTCGAAACCGAGACCATTCACTAAAGAGAGGCTTTGCGGGGCTCTCCAACAAACGGGTCCGTCTTTTTAATGTGAAAAGACCGCAGACCGTAAAAATGACGTGCAAATGGGGGACCATTTTGCACGTCATTTTTCGTATACCCGGGTACGTCCGCAGGACTAGGGCCTGCGCAGCCCTTTCGGGTAATGATTCTTGATCTGCGTGCCGGATTGCTTGCCCCAACCGAGCGCGAAGCCTTCGAAGGTGACAAGCGTCCAGCCGCTGCCCGGGGCAGCCGCATCCAGCGTTTCCCCCCGCAAATAGCGCTCGGCCGCGGAGCCGCCGTCCGCTTCCAGGCTGACGGCCGGGATTCCCGACGCCAGCCTGGAAGGCAGCGCCAAGGCGAGCGCGTGCGAAGGCTCGGCGCGGTCCTTCTTCAGCTCGGCAAGGTGAAGCCCGGGCCGCAGTGTCTTCAGGCCGTGCAGCCCGTCGCCGGAGAGCGGGCTGCCCTCTGCGGCGGGAAACCAATAAAGCTGGTTGCCGAACAGCAGCGGCTCGCCGGGGCCGAGCCAGGCTTGCAGCTCGTCGGCCCACGCTGCGCCCCCGATGCTTTCGGCGAGCCGGCGGAACGAGCGAAGCGCGTCTTCTTCCGGTCGCCCGGTTGCGCGCTTGCCTCGGGCCGAACGCTCCTTGCGCCGGGTGATCCCCTGGGCAGCGCTGTACGTTGACGCTGCGGCCTCGGCGCTCGGCTCCGCAAGTTCCAGCAGCGCGACGAAGTGTCCTTCCCCACGCTGCCGGTGCGGCCAGATGCGCTCCATGCGAAGAAGCCGCAGCGCGGGGAACCCGGTCAGCAGCGCTGCGACGGTTTGCTCGTTCTCCTGCTCGTTAAACGTGCACGTGGAGTAAGCGAGCCGCCCGCCCGGCTTCAGCATTGTGACCGCCGCTTGCAAAATATCGAGCTGTCTGGCGGCGCACATGTCCACATGCTGAGGCGACCACTCGCCGATCGCATCCGGATCTTTCCGGAACATGCCTTCGCCCGAACAGGGAGCGTCCACCATCATTTTATCGAAAAAGCGCGGGAATTTCGCCGCGAGCTGCTGCGGCGTCGCGCTGACGACGACGGCGTTGGCGATGCCCATACGCTCCACATTTTCAGAAAGGCTCTTCGCCCGGACCGGGTGGATCTCGTTAGACACGAGCAGCCCTTTGCCCTGCAGCTTGTCCGCGATGTGCGTCGATTTGCCGCCGGGCGCGGCCGCAAGGTCCAGGACGACATCGCCGGGTGCGGGGGCGAGCAGCTCGACGGCGGACATGGCCGACGGCTCCTGAATGTAATACAAGCCGGCCGCATGCAGCGGATGCTTGCCCGGACGGCGGTCCTCCGGATAATAGTAGCCGCTTTCGCACCACGGTACGGGTTCCAGGCCGAAGGCCTCCGTCAGGCTGCGTACCGTTTCTTCACGCGCGGCTCCGATTTTATAGGTGTTCAAACGCAGGCCCTGCGTCCTTGGTTCGCCGTAAGATTGCAAGAACGCCTCCGCTTCGCCGGACAGCAGCCGCCGCATTTGTTCGATGTAAGCTCGGGGTAAATCGACCATATTCGTTTCCTTAACTCCTTTCCATTCGTCGCGAACACATTAGCCTTCATTATACAGCTTTCCCTATATTGTGAGAAGCGAGGCGTGCATGGTATAATAGTTTGATGTTTTTCGGAAAAGGGGGGAATGCGCCGATGGAATACGATTTTCCTAGAAAAGTGCAAATCTTAGGCGAGGACATCCAGAAGAGCGAGCTCAAGTATCACGACCGAGAGGTGCTCGTTTCCAAGGAGTTCACGTTCGACAGCGCCCACCATTTGCATTGCTACGAAGGGAAATGCAAGAGCTTGCACGGCCACACGTACAAGCTGCAGGTCATCATGCGGGGCAAAGTGGACGAGCGCGGCATTACCATCGATTTTGCCGATATAAAGCGGATCGCGAAAGAACGCGTTATTGATAAATTGGATCACCGGTATTTGAACGACGTGCTGCCGCCGATGAACACGACGGCCGAGAACATGGTCGTCTGGATGTACGAGGAGCTGTCTGGCGCCTTGAAGGCGGAAGGCTTGTATCCGGCGGTACGTCTCGAAGAAGTTCGCTTATGGGAGACGCCGACCAGCTTCGCTGCGGTGACGGCCAGGCTGATGGGGGAGGAGTCTTGATGTCTTCACCCGTAATCAAGCTGCCGATGGTGGAAATTTTCGAAACGGTTGAGGGAGAGGGCACGCGTGCCGGATTCCCGACCGTTTTTGTGCGTCTGTTCGGCTGTAATTTGCGCTGCACGTGGTGCGATACGAAGTACAGCTATCCGCCGGCAGAAGCGGAGTTCGTCATGTCGGTCGACGAGATCGTGAGCAAAGCGACGAGCTTCGGCGCGAAGCATCTATGCTTGACCGGCGGCGAGCCGCTGCTCTACGGCGACAAGTCCGCCGCGTTGATTGAGGCGCTGGCCGGGACGGGACGTTACGAGGACATTCATATTGAGACGAACGGGGCGATTGAGCTGGAGCCGTTCATTCGTCGCATCACCTCGCCGAACGTGCGGTATATTATGGACTACAAGCTGCCCGATTCAGGCGAAGAGGATAAGATGGCGACGGCGAATTTTGCACTGCTTCGCAAGCAGGACGAGCTGAAATTCGTCATCGGCAGCGACCGCGATTTCGAAGCGGCCAAGGCGGTGCTGGAGCGTTATCCGACCGCTGCGCTGCCGTTGTTCAGCCCGGTTTGGGAAACGATGCCGCCGGCCAAGCTCGTCGGGCTTATGCTGGAGCACGGCCTGTCGCATGTCAAGCTGAATATGCAGCTGCATAAGATCATTTGGGACCCGGCGGCCCGGGGCGTGTAAGGGAACAGGCATGATTTCTGAAGGAAGAAGGTACGGCTTGATGAAAAAGGCGGTAGTTATTTTAAGCGGAGGTCTCGACAGCACGACGTGCATGGGAATCGCGCGCGAAGCCGGGTATGACGTATATCCGATTACGTTCGATTACGGCCAGCGGCAGCGCCGCGAGATCGAGAACGCAAGGCTCGTTGCGGAATTTTACGGAGTGGCGGACCGGCATAAGGTGATCTCGCTCGGATTTCTGAAGGAGTTCGGCGGCAGCGCTTTGACGGACGATTCGATCGATGTGCCGCCTGCCGGGGAGAGCGGTCCGGTCGAATCGGACATCCCCGTCACGTACGTGCCGGGACGCAACCTGCTGTTCTTGTCCATTGCCACTTCGTATGCGGAGGTAACGGGGGCGGAGGCGATCTACATCGGGGTCAATGCATTGGATTACAGCGGGTATCCCGACTGCCGTCCCGAATTTATCCGCAAGGTGGAGGAAGTTATGGCGCTGGCGACGCGCGTCGGTGTGGAAGGGGTGCCGATCAAGATCGAAACGCCGTTGATCGATTGGACGAAGGCGGAAATTATTCGCCAGGGCGAGCGGCTCGGCGTGCCTTATCACTTGACGACTTCTTGTTACAACGGACAAGAAGAAGCGTGCGGGGAATGCGACAGCTGCCGTCTGCGGTTGAAAGGCTTTGCCGACGCGCAATCGTCCGATCCGATCGCTTACCGGAGCTTGTAAACCCTAACGAAATCGGCGAGAAACCGATCCAGTCCGAAGAAACGCAAGGCTCCGGCGGTGCCCCCGGCTTGCGGTTCTTCGGACTTTTTGTCGTATTTGGCTTGCAGCGGCGCGCCTTACCGCATTCAGCGGAATTTCAGGCAGTCTTCAGGCTGCATTCAGATGAGGGGCGTACGATAGCGTTACGAGCCGGGACCCGGCGTACAAGGCGTCCAAGGCGTACAATAAGACAAAAGCCGTCCAAGGCGGCGGTTGAGGAAGGGAAAGCGACTGCGATGCGCGCTCTGAAAGGAATCAAGATTTTACTGGTGGACGATGAACCGAATATTTTACAGTTTCTCGAGCTGGGGCTCGTTAATGAAGGGTTCGAGGTGTTTACGGCGCAGGACGGTTTGACGGCCTTGACGCTCGCCGAAAAGGTTCGGCCGCATGTCGCCGTTCTCGATGTGATGATGCCGGGCATGGATGGGTTCGAGGTATGCCGTCTGCTGAAGCAGGAGGAACAGATTGCCGTCATCATGCTGACCGCAAAAGAAGAAGTGAACGATCGGGTCAAAGGGCTGACGCTCGGCGCGGATGACTACATGAGCAAGCCGTTCAGCTTTGACGAGCTGCTGGCCCGCATTCATGCCCGCGTCCGCAACCAGTTTCCGCATCTGTTGGGCGAGGTCCGGATCGGACCCTTCAAAATCGATGACCGCCGCAAGGAAATCAGCTATCGGGAGCGGGTGCTCGAGCTCTCGCCGACGGAATACGATCTGCTTCACTTTCTGGTCATCAACAAAGGGATCTTGCTGAGTAAAGCCGTCATCCTGGACAAAGTATGGGGCTACGATTTCGGCGGGGAAGAGAACATCGTGGAAGTGTATATCCGTTCGCTGCGGGATAAGTTGAACGACAAGGAGCATCGTTTAATTCGAACGCTGCGCGGTGCGGGCTACCGGGTTGACTTGTCATGAGCGCCGCGCGAAGCCTGAAGGGAGCACTGCATCCCCATTCGCTGCGCTTCCAGCTGCTTTCGCGGTCGCTTATGATTCTCGCCGCGATTTTGCTGCTGATCGGCGGTCTGCAATACTTGCTGATGCAGCAGTTTCTGTACCGCAATCAAGCGATGACCATTCAAAGCCAAATCCTGACGATGCCTCACGATATGTGGATGCCCGGCGGTGGCGGACGGATGCCGCGGAAGGACGAGGTTGCGCTGCCCGGCCGACCGATGTCGAACGGGACGATTGCCGGGGTGAAGCTTGCTTTCATCGACGCAAACGGCGGCTTTACGGTGATTAAAGGAGACGAAACGTCTGCATCGGACACGGAGGGAGACGGCGGCACGACCGGCAGGCGAGAAACCGCCGCCGAGAGCATCCCGCGCCTGGCCCCCCAGGACTATAGCGATGCGTTAGACAATAAGAGTGAAGTCGACTACCGGATCGTTCGCGGTGCGAACGGGGAGAAGCAGATGGTCGTCCTGCAGCCGGTGAACGCCCGCGTCCGCCTGCAGGGCGTCGTGCAGGCAAGCATCGGGACGCGGTTCCTGGACGAAGTGCTGTTCAGCCAGCTGCTGACTTTCCTCGGGCTCGCCGGGATCGCCTTATTGTTCGGGCTCGTGACCTACTTGCCCGTACTGAAACGAACGCTTGTGCCGCTGAACAATATCATGCGTACGGTGGAGCAAATCGACGCCGGCCAGCTGGCCCAGCGGCTGCCGACCGGACAAGGGCAGGCCGAGATCGACCGGCTGTCCTATTCGTTCAACGGGATGCTGCAGCGGCTGGAGACGTCTTTCCTTGCCGAGCAGGAGGCGAAGGAGAAGATGCGCCGTTTCGTCGCGGACGCGTCTCATGAGCTGCGTACGCCGCTGACGTCGATTCACGGCTTCCTCGAAGTCTTGATCCGCGGCGCTGCGCAGCATCCGCAGCAGCTTGACCGGGCGCTGCGCAGCATGCTCAGCGAGTCGGAGCGCATCAACAAGCTGGTCGCCGACTTGCTGCTGCTTGCTAGACTTGACCGGACGCCCGAGGTAGAATGGACCGAGGGGCTGCTGGACCGGACCGTTTTGGAAATGGAGCCGCAGCTTCGGCTGTTAGCCGGCGAACGGACGCTTCGCTTGTCGATTACACCGGAAGTGAAGGCCGTGTTCGATCGCGATAAAATCAAACAGGTGCTGCTTAATTTGTTTCACAATGCGGTGCAGCATACGGATCCCGAGCAGGGGCGGATTGCAGTCGAGCTGACGCTTGAGCGCAGCGGCTGCGTGCTGCACGTCAGCGATAACGGCGCGGGCATACCGGAGGAACAGCTGCCTCATGTGTTCGACCGGTTTTACCGGGTCGATTCGGCGCGTTCCCGCGCGCAGGGCGGAGCCGGACTCGGCTTGTCGATCACGAAGTCGATCGTCGACCTGCACGGGGGAACCATTGAGGTCGAGAGCGTCGAAGGCGAGGGGACGTCATTCCGCATTCATCTGCCGCTTCACCCGCCGGGAGCCGTTGCGGATTCAGGAGCTTAACCGGTTTGCCGCTTAAGATCGTCCATGGAGGCCTACGGATGGAAGATTTGAACTGGATCATTCTGAAGGAACTGTACAGGCAAAAAAACATTACGAAAACGGCCGAAAGCTTATTCATATCCCAGCCGTCTCTGACGAATCGCCTGCGGCAAATCGAGAAGGAATTCGGCGTGCTGATTGTGCACCGGGGCCGGCGCGGGGTGCATTTTACTCCGGAAGGCGAATATTTGGCCAAGTGTGCCGACGAGATGATCACCCGTCTACGCAAGATCAAAGATCATGTGCTGAACATGGAGAATCAGGTCGTCGGCACGCTGCGGCTGGCGGTCACGAATCTGATCACGCGCAAGACGCTGCCGAGGCTGCTGAAGCTTTTTAAGGACCGGTATCCGAGCGTAGAGTTCAAGGTAATGACCGGCTGGAGCAAAGACGTGTTTCACCTCATATACAACCAGGAGGTGCACGTGGGCTTCGTACGCGGCGAATACGCATGGCCCGGTCAGAAGTATTTGCTGTCGGAAGAGGCGATCTGCATCGCCTCCAAGGAGGAGCTGCAGCTCGAGCGTCTTCCGTATTTGTCGCGCATCGATTACCAGACGGACCCGCTGTTCAAGTCGCTGATCGACAAGTGGTGGACCGAGCATTATACACAGCCGCCCTATATAGGCATGGAGGTCGACAAATCCGAGACATGCCGCGAAATGCTGCTGAACGGACTCGGCTACGCAATCCTGCCGCACTCCGTCCTCGGCGATGCGGAAGGCTTGTTCAAGCAGGACCTGCTTGACGCCGAAGGGCAGCCGATCGTGCGGCGCACATGGATGTATTATCACGAAGAGACGTTGGAGCTGAACCTGGTCCGCACGTTCGTCGAGTTCGTGAAAGCGCTGGATCTGAAGGAAGGGCTTTAGCCTGAGCCTGACCCCGAGGCGGCAGCTATTCGTTTTGGCTATGGCTGACGATACGCAATCCGTATTTTCACTGGACCCATTGGTAGATTACAATAGGGGCATACTCCTAGAAGAACGGATGATTGGACATGACGTTACGAGTGATATTGCTGATTGCGCTTTGCTTTCACACGATGATCTACTTGACGAGGCCGCTTATTACGCTCTATGCGTCCGAATTGGGCGCCGGGACGATGGATATCGGCCTGCTGACCGCCGCTTATGCGATTTTGCCGCTGGCGTTCGCGATTCGCGCGGGCAAGGTGGCGGATCTCGTCGGCGACAGGCTGCCGATTGTGCTCGGGTCGCTCGGAGCGACGATCGGCGTGGCGCTGCCGTATTTGTTTCCTTCGATGGCGGCGTTGTATGCGTCGCAAGCCTTGGTCGGCATTTCGCACGTCTTCATTACGGTGTCGCTGCAGAACGTGCTCGGCAATGCGGCGACCAAGGAAACGCGCGACCAGGTCTTCGGCATTTTCAGCATGTTCGTGGCGATGGGATCTTTCGTCGGGCCGGTTATCGGCGGTTACTTGGCCGAGCACTTCTCTTACGGGGTCGCCTTTATGACCGCAGGCTTCGTCGGTTTGCTGCCGCTCAGCCTGTCATTCCTGATCCCGGTCATCGTTGCCAGGAAGGCGCCGGCTGCAGAGACGGAGCCCGCCGAAAGCGCAAGCTCGCTTCAGCTGCTGAAAATTCCGGTACTGCGCAAGGCGCTGGCTTCCAGCGCGCTCGTCTTGTATTCGAAAGACATCTTCATCGCCTATTTTCCGTTATTTGCGGCGGGGGCAGGCGTTTCCGAATCGAGCATCGGCTGGATCATTGCCGTACAAGGATTGGCCATGGTATTCGTACGCATGCTGCTGGGAAGAATGACGGGCAAATTCGGCCGCGACCGCGTGCTGCTGTCGTCTATTTTTGTGGCGGGGCTGTCGTTTATACTTGTTCCGTTCGCCGGTCATGTATACTTATTCGGCGTGCTCAGCGCGATGATGGGCCTCGGCCTTGGCTGCGGACAGCCGCTGTCGATGACGACGACTTACAATGCTTCGCCGAAGACGAGAACCGGCGAAGTGCTCGGACTGCGTCTGGCCTCCAACCGGTTGTCGCAGCTGCTGGCGCCGATGTTCTTCGGGCTTGTCGGCAATTCGGTCGGCCTGCTGTCGGTTTTTTATGTGAGCGGCGCGTTTCTGATCGGCGGCGCCTTCCTGACCCGCGCGAAGCCGGGCGAGGAGCCGGAGGCGACAGGAGCGTAAGCCATGCGCCGCTATGCATAGCGGAACGGCATTATCTTAAATGAGGCAATTTTCTATTTTTCAGAAGAAAGGGAGCCTTTTCCTTCTAAATGCGACAAGTCCGACGGCGCCGGAAATCCCGGTCGTCCGTCGGACTTGTTTGGTTGCCGTGCCAGCCGCCCGCTTCGGGACGGTCAGCCGTTCGAGTCCGTCTCCGGCTCTTGAAGCCGCTTGTCCCGCCAGAACATGACGGTCAGCATTCGCTCAATCCAATCTTTATCGAGCTCGGTTAATTCAATGCCGTCAAAGATCAGATCGTTCTCCTGCAAAAAGCGCCGCAGATTAACGCGCGGTCGGCCGATGGCAGCGGGTTGTCCATCCGGTGCCGTCGGCTCGGGCTTATCCAAGTAACCGGCGATTTTCATGAGCTCGGTGTAGGGCGTATTTAACCCTTCGGACAGCTTCATCAGCACGTCGGGGGAAGGGACGCCCCGATTGCCGTTCTCCATCTGCGAAATATAGGCGGCGGACACCCCTGAGCGATCGGCCAACTCGCGGATTGTAAACCCTTTTAATTTGCGCATATCTTTCAATTGTTCATAAAAAGGCATGAAGGACACCTACAGTACGGGTAGAATAAATAGGATGAAACGGAAGGTAAATGTTGGTTAACATTCTCATATTAACAGTAAACTTTCGGCAGCACAATGGCAGGTATCGTTAAGGGGCGGGACAACAGGGGAACGGAGAGGAGGAGCAGGCGGCTAAAAAAAAGAGCGCTGCAAGCGCTCTGTCACCGCGGACCGGGGAAGACTTGCAGCGGCTTGCCTTCTTTATAATAAAGCTCCGGCGATAATAGAATGAAAAAAATATGCACGTTGCGATAGTCATGGGCGAACAGCAAATCGTGGATGGCGGCCGCAAGCTCGTCGTGAAGGCGCTGCGCCCGGGGAAACATCATAATTTCAACGGACAATGGCGTATTCGTAATTTGCAGCACTTGAAGCAGCTCGAGTTTTACCTTTTCTTTCGGAATGTCTACGATCGAGGCAAATTGATCGACAACTGCAGGGGCTATTTGTTCGACGAACGGGGCAGGGAAACCTTTGAAGCGTAAATACGGCATTTTAATCCCTTCATTTCGTATGGTATAGGCGGTTGCAGCGATATGTCCTATCTTTGTGATTTTAATCACAAGAAACGAGGTTGTCAATCCTCTGACCGATGCAGCGGCAGCTTTTATTCAAAAAATACTCGGTGCTCCCCGCTCGCCCGCATGTTAACAAATGTAAAAATATTTTGTTGCACAAGTGAATAATGGTGGTATAATGGAAAATAAACAGGAAGATCTTGGGGGAGATGGAAATGCGGATCATTGCGAGAACGAATGCGGTTGTGAAAGCGCGGATCGTGAAAGGCTTGACTCAGCGCCAGCTGGCGGAGCGTTCCGGATTAAGCTATGCCTATGTCAGTTTGTTGGAGCGATCGATGAAGACGGTAGGTCCCGGTACGGCGAAGAAGTTGAGCGAGGTGCTGGAGCGGCCGATGGAGGAGCTGTTTCAGATCGAATGAGCGTCATGTCGATACGGCGGCAAGCTGAGCGATGCCGGGATCGGGCTGGCGCGCCCGTCGCCGGGTGCGATCGGATCGTATTCTCGCTGCCGCCGCTCATGTATTCGCTGCCGGACTCGTCCGGCTATCGTTTTCTCATTTCAAAAAACTCGCATAGCGCTCGCTGGTGATAAGCGACGTCGCTGACTCCGGATTGCAGAACGACGGTCTCCTCGGTGAAACGAACGACAATCCCGCCCGAATCGACGATATGGTCGTCTTGAAACACGCGTATGGGCACCTGGCGTTCCTGCGCCTCTTTGAAATCCTGATCGGTCGTTAAACGACGATTGTGAGCCATATCTAAGTTCCTCCTACGGTTCGGTTACTCCCACCCGACCACTTTGTTTTTGCCGCTTGTTTTTGCTTTGTACATGGCTTCGTCGGCCTGCTTGACGAGCTCGTCCGGGCCGACACCCTTTTTCAACCGGCTGTAGCCCATGCTGACCGTCACGATCGTTTCCGCCTCGACGCGCGAGCGGATTTGTTCGGCTAATGCGCCGGCACTGGCGTCGGGATCGGTGATCAGCACAACCATCTCCTCGCCGCCGTACCGGCCGCAAATCCCGGCTTCGTCGGTTTCCTCCCGAACGATCTGCGCAACTTGCTTCAGCACTTGATCGCCCATATGGTGCCCCTTCGTATCGTTCAGCTTCTTGAAATTATCGATATCGCTGAAAATGACCGATACAGGCATCCGCTGTTGAACCGCTTGGTGGACCCGGTTTTGGAAATATTTGCGATTATACAGCCGGGTTAGCCCGTCTGTAATCGAAGACATATAAATCGCCTGCATCAGCTCGATAACCCGCTCGAATATAAACAAGAACAAGATCGAATGCAGCACGAACGGAAGCGTTTGCTCCAGCAACCGCAGGGCGGGCTGATTGGCGTCGAAAAGGTACAGGTTTGCCATATGCACTGTATGCGTGACGAAATAAACGGTCAGTATCGCCTGGTATTTGCCGTTCTGTCCGATGCGCGGATTCACGAGCAGGAAGCTTAAGAACAACAGCACAAACAAGTACAGCTCCAAACCGAGCGGACGCAGCAGCCGGGAGTTATCGTCGCCGCTCTGGAGCCAATTGGGCGCAAGCCAATACGTAAGGGAAACGGCCGCGGTCGCCAGCACAAAAAACATAAACGTGACGATGTCCCTCTTGCGCGTCGGATTGTATAATTGGTAGATTCCGATATTGATCATCACGAAGGCGAGCACCTTCAGAAGAAGCGCCGCGAAGGCTTCCACGTCGCTCATTTGCGGACTGAAGGCTTTGGCGATCAATTGTCCGTATTGAATCAGCACAATGCCGAGCGCGACAATCATCGAGAAGTAGCCGATCTTCCGGCGGGAGAGCAGCAGGCGGATCGAGACGAGCAGGGTCATTGCGATGATGACCGTCAGCATAGAGTAAAGCCAGACCGTGCCGGTCGGTCCGAATAATACGTCGGATAACGTAATACTGTCCATAAATTCGTGTATATGCCTCCGTCTCAACCTTAAGGTGACTCCCATTATACCAAACGTACATTCGATTAGGGAAGTCTTGTCGTATGTTTTCATACCTGTTAGGATGGTAGGTAGGGAACAAGCCTACAACTTTGGGGAGACCGGGGGTTTATTTTTCATGCGAGTGCTTCAAGCTTTGTTTTTTCCGCCGGAGCAGCCGGGCGGGGTTTCTTCCATGGTTCCGTTCATGCTGGACCGGTTCAATAAGCGGGGATGGGAGATGGAACTGTTCTCGCTGCCTAAGCGCATCCGCGGTAAAGGCACGGAGGAAGTTCGTTTCTCGACCTTCGATTGGACGGTTTACGCGGGTAATCCCATTGTTGACAAGTATATTCAAACCTATAAAGATTACGTCTGGTGGACGAAGCTGCGGATTCAGAAGTCGTTCGACTTGATTCACGCGCATCATCCGATCGCCGGCCTCGTCATGAAACAAGTGTTCCCGGAAACGCCGCTCATCATGACGGTGCATTCCAGTTACGAGAAAGAGCTGATCCTGAACGGGAAAATTGCGGAAAATGGACCGGAGCACGCCTTCCTGACTTCGATTTACCGGGAGCTCGAGGAACGTGCGGACCAATTGATCACGGTGTCCAATTCGTTTAAACATTATATGGCCGATTACCTCCAGGAACCGGAGCGTGTCGGGGTCATTCCGAACGGCTTCGACGAGAAACGGTTTCGTCCCGTACAGCACGAGAACAAGGTGCCGCAGCTGATCTCGGTCTGCCGTCTCGTGCCTGCCAAAGGGCTCGATACGCTGCTGTACGCTTGTGCCGAGCTGAAGCAAAAGGGCCACAAGTTCGTGCTTCATCTGATCGGTGACGGACCGATTCGTCAAGAGCTGGAGGAATTGGCGGTTAAGCTGGATATATACGAGGAAACGATTTTTTACGGGTATATTTTACATCCGGAAGATTTTATGCCGTTCTTTGACGTGTTTGTGCTTCCGTCCCGCGCCGAATCGTTCGGTTCCGTATTTGCGGAAGCCGCGCTGTGCGGATTGGCCGTCGTCGGCACGGATGTCGGAGGGATCGGCGAACAGATCGAACACGGCACCAACGGACTGCTTGTGCCCGTTGATGACGTACCGGCGCTGGCGGCCGCGCTGGAGAAGGTCATCGGCGATCCGATGTATCGATACCAGCTTTCGCGGATCGCGCTGGAGAAGGCGCTTAAAGCGTATTCCATGACGCGTGTCGTGCAGCAGCTGCGAGCTGTGTACCGGTCTTATAAGAAAGAATAAGTGAAAAGGAAGCGGGAGCCCGTGCTTTGGGAGAAGCGGCTTCCGCTTTTTTGGCTTTTACAAGCAGGGATAAAAGAAAGGAAGGGATGGACATGCGGTCCTTCCGATTTATACATGCCGCGGATTTGCATTTGGATTGTCCTTTTAAAGGGTTGACCGGCTTACCGGAGCGGCTGCGCAGCGATATTCGGGACTCGACATTCGCCGCCTTGGACCGGCTGGTCGAGCTTGCGCTTCGAGAGCGGGTCCACTTTGTTTTGTTTGCCGGCGATATCTATGAGGCCAAAGATCGTTCGCTGCGCGCCCAGCTTCGCTTTCAACAGGCGCTGGAAGCTTTGGCGGCCGAAGGCATACCGGCCTTCATTATTCACGGCAACCACGATCCGCTGCTGGAAGGGTATACGGCTAAGCTGAGGCTGCCGGGTGGCGTCCGCGTATTCGGCTGCGAAGCGGTGGAAAGCGCTTTGGTTTATGCGGAGGACGGGCAGCCGCTGGCGCGAATCTCCGGCATTTCGTTCGACCGGGCGGCGGTGACCGATAATTTGACCCCCGGCTATGCCAACTGGGGGGACGGACTGTTTCATATCGGACTGTTACATACGAATGTGGACGGCGACGGGGAGCACGGCAATTACGCGCCCTGCCGTTTGGCCGATCTGCTTGGGCGGGGCGTCGATTATTGGGCGCTTGGCCATATCCATACGCGGCGTATTCTTCACGAGCGGCCTTGGGTCGTTTACCCGGGCAACGTGCAGGGCCGTCATATCCGGGAAACCGGGGCGCGCGGCTGTTATGTCGTGCGCGTGTCCGAGCAGGGGGAGGCGGAGCCGACGTTCCATGCGCTTGACGTATGGCGATGGGAGGAAGGCGAGGTGCCGATCGAGGGCTTGGATTCGGAACAACAGCTGAAGGAAGCGTTGGAGGACGCTTTGTTTGCTGCGCGCGAACGGAGCGAGGGACGTTCGGCGATCGTTCGGTTGACGCTGACCGGCCGGGGTCCGATGCACGCGGTGCTGAGAAGAGCAGGCGCCTTGGCGGAGCTCGCCTCGATGCTGCGCGAGCAGGCGGGAGACAGCTGGCTCGAAAGCTTGACGGATCGAACGGGAGCTCCGGTAGACCCCGAGAAGCTTGCGGCGCAGTCTGGCTTTCTGGGCGAGCTGCTTCGGCTTTCGCGCGAGACGGCCGGCGACCGCGAACGTTTCGACGTCTTCGCGAAGGAAGCGCTTGGTCCGCTCGCCGCACATCCGGCGCTTGCGTCGATGTGGACCGATTGTACGGAAGAAGAACGCCAGGCGATGATGAAAGAAGCGGAAGAGCTGGCGATCGATCTGCTGGCATCCGGGGCGGAAACGGGGTGGAACGGATGATCCTCGAACGGATAGACATTCAGGCATACGGCTCCTTGCGTGAAGTAACGCTTCACACCGACCGGCCGGTGACGCTCGTCTACGGTCCGAACGAAGCGGGCAAAAGCACGGTGCTGGAATTTATTCGCACGGTGCTGTTCGGATTTACGACCCGCGGCGGCACGACCCGCTATGCGCCGGATCCGGCCGTCATCCAGGGCGGGGCGTTGACGGTGCGGGACGCCGCCGGGCGCCGCATTCGGGTGGAACGCTGGGACCGTTCGGCGGACGGGCGCGGCAAAACGCCGGCCGCCGGCGCAGTCAAGGTCGTTTTCCCGGACGGGACGACCGGCGGGGAAACGGAATTGGCGGCGTTGGTCGGAGGCCTGACTCCGGAGCTGTTCCGCCAGTTATTCGCCTTCGGGTTATCGGAGCTGCAGGAGCTGGGCACTTTGCAGTCCGATGAAGTGAGCGGCTTTCTGTACAGCGCGGGTCTCGGCCTCAGCGGCACGGCGATTCAAGCCGCGCAGAAGAAGCTGACGCAGGAGCTGGAGCAGCTTTACCGGCCGCGCGGCCGGACGCCGCTCGTGAATCAAGCGCTGCGGGAGCTTGCGGCGGTGGAAGAGCGGCTGCGGGCGAGCCGGTCGGAAGCCGAATCATACCGGCTGCTGGTGGAAGAAGGGGCACGGTTAACGGAACGGTGCGGCGTCTTGGAGGCGGAGCTGGAGCGCCTGCAGCGGGAAGCGGGGGAACTCGACCGCAGCCGCCAGGCGCTGCAATTCGCGCGCCGTCTGGAGGAAGTGGAGCGTGAGCTTGCGGCGCTGCCGGGGTCGCTCGACGAGGTGCCGGAGGACGCCGTTCTGCGGGAGGAAGCGTTCGAAGCGGAGCTCGAGCGGTTGACGACCGAGCTGGATGCGGTGACTTTGGCTGCGAACGAAGCGGAAGCGAAGCTGGCCTCGCTGGAGAGCGGGCGGGAGCGGCGTGAAGCGATACTCGCCCGGCAAGCGGAGCTGGAGTCGCTGCTCGATCGGCTCGCCGCCTACGAGGAAGGCAAGCGCCAGCTGGCCGAAGCGGAGGCGGAGGAAGAACAGCTGGGCCTCGGCCTGGAGCGGTTATTGCGGCGGATCGGGCCGGGTTGGTCGATCGAAACGCTGGATCGTCTGCCTTCGACGGTGATGCTTCGCGAGCAGGCAGCGGGCTTTCGCGACGAATGGCGCGCGTGGCAGCACGAAGACGCGCTGCTTGCGGCGGAGATTCGGCGCTTGGAAGGAGAGACGGCGGTTTCGAATGAGGCTTCGGCCCGGGATGGCGTTGAGCCGCCGAACCCGTTCGCGGGCGGGGAGACGGCAGCATCTGCGCTGGAGCGGGTGAAAACGGCACGACGCTTGTTCGGCGAGTGGAAAGACGCCCAGCGGGAGATTCGTTACGCGGAGCAGCGGTTGCGCGATTTGGAGCGGCTCGGACAAGGGGCGGCTCCTGACGGCGAGGCTGCCGGCTCGGGCGCGTCCGGGGTCCCCGTGATCGGCGTTTACGCGCTGACGCTGGCGCTGCCTGCCGCGCTGCTGCTGTTCCGCGAGACGACGGCAGCGGGCGTCGCTTTCGTCCTGCTGCTCGGCGCAAGCGTCTGGTTGACGCTCGGGCGCCGCGGATCGCGTAAGCCGGAGCGGCTTTCC
>NZ_BCPS01000090.1:0-45979 GCF_016586185.1 Paenibacillus sp. EPM92 | reverse complement strand
AGCAGCAGGCGCGCGTCAGGGAGCGCCGCCGCGAGCTGTACCGCGCCGCCGGCGCCGATAGCGGCGAAGCGCTGCGCCGGCTGGTGCGTCAGGCGCTGCGCCGCCGTGAGCTGCTGGGCGAGCGGCGGCAGGAGGCGACCGCGCTGCGCACGCTGCTCGGCGAGGCGTGGGAGCCGGCGCTGGAGCCGCTGCGGAACCGCAGCGAGCACGAGCTCGAGGCGGAGGCGGCCGCGCTCGGGGAAGCGATCGGCGACCTGCGCCGTCGCCTGGAGGAAACGCGCGAAGCGCGGAGCCGCGCACGCTTCGAGCAGGAGCGGCTGGCCGACGGCCGCGCGCATGCGGACCTGCTTCAGCTTGCGGAGGAGCGCCGCGCCGAACTGGCGCAGCTGACCAAGCGCTGGGCGGTCCATGCGCTGTGCAGCCAATTGATCGTGCAGACGAAACGTTTGTTCGAGCACGACAAACAGCCCTTCGTGATGCAAAGGGCTTCGCAGGATTTTGCTTTTATAACCGAAGGCCGGTTTGAACGCATGCTTGCTCCGATCGGCGAGCAGCGTGTCATAGCCCAGCGGCAGGACGGACAGCTCGTCGAGACGTCGCGCCTCAGCCGGGGGACGGCCGAGCAAATGTACGTGTGCATTCGCTTCGCGCTCGCCGACGAATATGCGGCGAATGGCGTACGCATGCCGCTCGTTATGGACGATTTGTTCGTCAATTTCGACGACGACCGGCTCGCGCGAAGCTTGGACCTGCTGCAGCGCGTCTCGGAACGGGGGCAGCTTCTGCTGTTCACGTGCCATCGGCATGTGGTTGACGCTTATACCGCGCGCTTTACAGCCGATTCGGTCGTCCGACTAAACCGATAACGCAAGCTGTAAGGCGATCCTATAGAAATAGCGGAACGATGATGAACGATTGCGGCTATCCGTCCGTGACGGGGAGGCAGCAAGGAAGATCAAAGTTCCGCTACGGTTCGTTGGCTCGGTTAGAAGCTTCTGAATGGATTCGGTTTGAAGCTCTGAATGAGTTCGGTTTGAAGCTAGGAAAGAAGTTTAAGGAGCACAATCCCCGTTAACCCGATCATCAAACCGGCCGATTCGAGCCGGGTGAATTTTTCCTTCAGCACAAAGCGCGCGTACAGCATGACCAGCACGACATTGGCGGCCATCACGGCCGACACGAGCCCGGTCGTCCCGAGCTTGAAGGCAGGCATGGCGAGCATCATGCCGCTGGCGTTCGTGATGCCGACAGTCATGCCCCAGAGCAGCGTCCGGCGCCAAGTCCACGGCTTGGCCGCAGCCGGGCCGGATCCGCTTGAAGCGGCGGACCCATCGGTCCGGTTGACCGGCTCGCCGCCGTCCTTCGCGTCCGTAGACGCATTTCCCTGCGCATCCGCCGCTGTCTCGTTCCGCGCCTGCCGGACCATATCCGCTGCATGTAACGCTTGGCCCCGCTGCCGCAGCCAGATGAAGCAGAACAGAATGCCACCGGTGGCATACATGACGACCAGGGTCGGGAAGGTCGCAGCGCCCAGCAGCGTCGCCTGCTTGGTGAAAAAATCCGTCAAGCCGAAGAAGAGCATCGTCAGCACACCCCATTGCGCGCCCTGCAGGTTGCGCAGCGACAGGTCATTCGAGTAACGGACCATCAGGAGGCCCGACATAATAACGACAAAGGCCAGGAGCTGCCATACACTCAGGCGTTCTCCCCAGACGGCGAACGCCAACAGCGCGACGACAACCGGCGGAAGGCCGGTAAACATGGCCATGAGCGACATTTTGCCGACGGCAAACCCTTTATACATGGCCGCGTTCGAGATGAACGAGAACAGCCCCATTAACGCTCCCAGCCCTACGGCCGGGGTCCAGGGCGCCCGCAGCGCAAGCGCCGCTGCGAGCGTAATCCATGTGCCCGATAAATACACTCCGAACAACATCAGGTTGCGGTCGAGCGGACGCTTGGACGTCCATTGATATAAAATGCCTCTTAAACCGAAGCAGGCGGCCGCAGCCGCCGCTAGTACAAACCACATGATGCTCCAATCTCCTCCGAAATTGTCTCTGCTCGGGAACCTTGAGTCCCTACTCTTCCTCGTAGATCATCTTTACGGTCATGCCGCCGTCGATCACGAGGTTTTGCCCGGTAATGAAGCCTGCGCTGTCGCCCGCCAAATACAAGCATGCAGCGGCGACGTCCTCGGGCTTGCCGACACGCCCGACCGGGTGCTGCAAGCGGTCCCGCTCGGAATGAACCGGCGTACGGCGCTCGGACGTCTTCTGCCAGTCGGCTGTTTCGATCCAGCCGGGGCTGATCGCGTTGACGCGAATGCCGTAAGGGCCCAAGCTGACCGCCATCGCGTGAGTGAGCGCGAGCAAGCCGCCCTTGGAAGCGGCGTAAGCCTCGGTGTTCGGCTCGGACATCAAGCCGCGCGTCGAAGCCATATGGATGATCGCGCCCGAGCCCTGGCGTTTCATCAGCTTTGCGGCAAGCTGCGAGCAGGCGAAAGCGCCGCGCAAATTAACGCCGAGCACCTCGTCGAACGAGGCGAGCGGCAGCTCCAGCATAGGCGCGTTCCGTGCAATGCCCGCATTGTTGATCAGTACGTCGATATGGCCAAGCTCCGACTCTATCCATGAAAACCATCGCTCGACATCGCTTTCTTTACCCACGTCGACCTGCATGAAGTAGCCTTCATGTCCTCGCTCGCGCAGCTCCTGAATCGCTTCCGCGCCGGCCTCCGGGTCGACATCGGCGATGCACACTTCATAACCCTTGTCTGCGAACGCCAGCGCGATCGCTTTCCCGATACCTTGCGCACCCCCGGTTATTGCGGCTTTTTTCGACATGATCATTCCCTCCAGTTCGCATACCATTGCATTTTTCCCAACATATCGACTACTATTACAATAGCACAAATGAACCGGAGGTGCTTCCTCATATGGAGACGGAGAACCGAACCCCGCGTGAAATGACCTATCAGGTCGGCTGGAAGCGCGGAAAAATCAAGCATTCGCCGGAATGCGGAACGTCGGACGCGCCGCTCGTCCCCGGTCCCCCCCTTCAGCGCTGGAACCAGGCCGTCTTATGGCGCAAAGCCCGTGTACCGGGCGGCAGCGGGCTGCTGCTTGGCGGTTTGTTCGCGCTGCCGGCCGCTTTGTTTGCTTTATTTGTATGGGCGGTTTATGAGCTTGCCCGATATTCATAAATGATCCGCATAGGGGGTGGAACGCATGATGACGTTACTTGCCGTAATCGGCGGCGTGCTAGGGCTTGCCGCGACCGGTTCGGCGTTTCTTTTCATTTGGATGATTTACAGCAAGCCGGCCGACAAGTCGGGGGCCGGCCTTGACCCTCAGCCCGAGGCTGCTGTTCAAGCCGAAGGGGCGCTATCCCCGGAGGCGGTTGGAGACGCGAAGCCTCGTACCGCTGCTTCGCTGTTCAGACAGGCGGCGCCGCAGCTGCTGCAATGGACGTTTTTCGATTATGTGCTGCTTGCGCTGTTCCTGATCGGCAGCTTGTTTCTATTCACGGATTTGGTTGCCGTGCTGCGCGATTCGGCATCATACCCGCCGTATCATTACGGCTATTTGCTGTGCGGCTTCGTCTTTACGTTCGCCGCCGCCTTGATGATGCTGCTTCGGCTGGCGCTCGTCCTGGCGCTAGCTCGGGGGGCGCAGCGGCTCGCTGGGGCGGATCATCATCAGCACGAGCCAAACCATGCTGAGCATGCCAAATAACGGATAAAGCGACGAGATCAGCGTTTTGAAGCCGATTTGGCTAATGGCATAGCTGAAGACAAGCACGCCGGGCAGCACAATTTGGTAGGACCAGCGGAAGCGCTGCTCGATCTGCAGACAAAGGCCGTATACATCGGCTAATAAGGTCGTGAATATTTCTCCGTAAATGACGAACAAAAACAGCCACTGAAGGAGTCCTCCTACACGTTGAATAAGTTGTCCCATCGGAATGTCGAACTGCAGAATGCCCGGCATTTGCGAAGACAATGCGAAATGCGCCGCCATCAGCATGAACCCGATCGTCACGCCTCCGAGCACGCCGCCCCAAATGAGCGCCTGACGATCCTTTACTTTCACCCCGAGCGGAACGAGCACCGCCTGAGACATGGTCAAGTTAAAGGCCGCGTACAGAAACGGCGCCATCCAGATGCGTAGCGTCGAATAATCCGATTCGAGCCGCAGCCAGTTGGCGGCACCGGGGGTATCCAGGGCATTCCATACGACCAGGATGCTGAATACGGCCATCAGGGGCACGACAACGGAATTGACTGCCATAATGGCGTCCATTCCCCGGACCAGCAGCACGTAGGCGGCGGTCAGCGTGAAGATGAGTCCGAACTGATAAGGCAGGTCGAGCTGCTCCGAGAATACGGAGCCCGCGCCGGCCAGCATGACCGTACTGACTCCCAATAACGACACCATCGTCAACAAGCTGACGGCGTTGCCGATCCGTTTGCCGAAGAGCACACGATTCAAATCTTCGTACGATTTGGCGTTCATCGCGCCGGCCATCAGCATCAGCTTGATGCCGAGCCATGTGAACAGCAGGGTGGCAATCCCGATCGTGATCGTTGCCATCCAACCGTATCGGGTGAAAAACTGTAAGATTTCTTGGCCGGAGGCGAATCCGGCACCGACGACGGTGCCGATATAGGTGAAGCTGACCTGCAAGATGCTTCCCCATTTTTTCATAGGGTACGCATAACCTCCTTAGGTAAGGCTTGTTTACTATAACTTATGAAAACAGATGGGTCCTGATGACTGAATTGTCTATTGGGAATTGGACAAGTTTCTGATACAATATTTAATGGCTTGACTCCTTTGAAAAAGGATCGCCGCCGAAATTCGACGCTGGAGCGTGTCATCTTGGAGCATCTGCTGCAATTAATTGAACAATACGGGTATATCGCTCTGTACGGGTTATTGGCGTTGGGGATTGTTGGAATTCCGGTTCCGGACGAAATCCTCATGACGACTGTGGGGACGCTTACAATTGGCAGTGACCCGCTGCTATCGTTCGGACCGTCGCTTATCGTAAGCTTCGGCGGAGCCATGACGGGCATGCTTGTCAGTTATGCGCTCGGCAAGAAAGTCGGCAAGCCGTTTCTGTACCGCTACGGCAAATGGGTGAAGCTTACGCCGGAACGATTGACGGTCGCCGAGCGTTGGTTTTCCAGGTATGGGCTGTGGGCGGTCGCCTTCGGTTATTACATACCGGGCATTCGGCATTTCACTTGTTATTTATCCGGGGTCAGCAACGTGAACATTTGGCGGTATTTGCTGTTCGCCGGTTCCGGAGCGCTCGTCTGGTGCACATCGTTTCTTACGCTGGGGCATGTGATTGGAAGGAACGCGCCCCGGTTGCTGCATGCGACGCACCATTATATGGGGGTTACGGCGGCGGTTGTTGTCGTCATCGCGCTCTCCGGTTATTTCGTTTACCGGAGATACCGCAAGCGTTCGCCGGTCAGCTCCAAAGTTAAATGAAAAAGCCTTCGACCCGGTAATCCCGGTCTCGAAGGCTTTTTTGGGCCTTGCCGCTGCTTTATTCGGCAAACAGTTTGATAGAATTGATCTTTTGCGTCTTCGGATCGATATCGAGCTTCAAGGTCGCGCCGCTCGCTTTATACGTCATGACATAGTTGGAGCTGGCCGTCGGTTTGCCGAGCGCTTTGCTGATGTCGGCCGCCGGATCGCCAAGCTTCAGACCGTTCAAGCCTGGATCAACATCGCTGCTGCGGACGTCGATGAAATGCAATTCCTGCTTGGCGTTAAAGCCGATCAGGAAATCGCCGTAATCGTACACCGTCATCGGGTCCGAGTCTTCATCCATCACGAATTCGTTCTTCGGCTTGCCGAATTTGTTCACAATGGCCGAAGCGTTCGTTTTGAGCGTCAAACCGAGCAGCGTCGGTTTCGCTTGCGTATAGGGGCGTTCAATTTCAATTTTCGGCTTCGTGCCGGCGGCGCCGTTATTCCCGCTGCCGGGGTTTGCCGAAGGTTGTTCCGTCTTGTCTTCCGCGCTGGCCAAAGATACTTTCTCATTGGATGGCAGCGGCGTTGCCGGGGCGGGGACGGCGTTATCTGGTGTGCCTGACTCGGCTTCCGGCGCGGGCGCAGGGGAAACCGGCGGCTGTTCCTGCACGGACGGCTGCTTCTGGGGTTCGACCGCGACCGGTTTGGACTGACATCCGGCTGCCAAGGCGGCCAAACATATAACAACGGACAAGAACCCGATGAAGGCTTTCTTTCGTTTCATCATGAACTCCCTTTCCGTGTAACGTATGGGTTGATAACCTTACTAATCATACTCTTTCGCGCCTCCGTTAACAAAGACGAAATTCGTTCAAATAAACGCTAAAAATTTTGAAAACGAACAATTATCATTTTCATATGGATATTCTCGTGCTAAGGAACGTTATTTCTTCCTCTTATTACTCATTTAGACGAATTAAGAAGCAGAAAGTTGCAAGAAATTTTCATTTGCTCATCAAGTGGCACTTGAAACCTGCTTTGCCGTTATGATAAGTTTACGAAAAAAGATTGTATATTCGAAGGGCGTGGAGCGCATGGAGTTATTGAAGCAAAAAATTCGGGAGGTCGGCATCGTCCTCTCCGATGAAGTCATTAAGCTGGACGCGATCTTGAATCATGCGGTGGATCCGGTGCTGACAACGGCGATGGGCAAGGAATTCGCCCGATTGTTCCGGGAAGAGCAAGTTTCGAAAGTGCTGACGATCGAGTCCTCGGGTATTCCGATCGCCTTCGCGGCTGCGCAGGAGCTGAACGTGCCCTTGGTCTTCGCACGCCGCAAGAAGACGTTGAACACCGATACGGAAACGTACTGCGAACGGGTGCCTTCTTTCACGAAAGGCTTTGTCACGGACATTATGGTTTCCAAAGAATTTTTGAACGAGAACGACCGTGTGCTGCTGATCGACGACTTCATCGCTAACGGCGATGCGGCGCGCGGACTCATTCGCATCATTCGCCGGTCGGGCGCGACGCTTGTCGGCGTCGGTATCGCGGTTGAGAAATCGTTCCAGGCGGGGGGCCGGACGATTCGCGAATCCGGCGTCAGGGTCGATTCGCTCGTCCGCATTGCCTCGCTCGCAGACGGGAAGATCGAGTTCGAATAACAACATTTGCATCGCCTGTTTCGAACTAAAAGCCTTCCATCCCGGTAGTTTTTCCTTTATAATGAGGGTAAGCGACCATGAGTAACGCGAATGGCAGTTGTATCTGACTGACTACTTGGGGAGGTGCTACTTGCATGGGGAAAGAAATTCCGAATGATTTTTTCGAGACCAAATTGAATGAGGCGAAGGTGCATTTCGAACGTGCCCTTGATTGTAAACATACGGATTTTGATGATCTGTATCCCTATATGATAGAGCATCCTCAATTTTTTTGGTACAAACGTTACGTAGCTTGGTCTGAACTGTTGACGGTCGTTAAGCTTTGCAAGGAGCTCAATATGGCTTGGGAAGAGCAATTCACCGAGCAGCAAGTCGATTATATTAACAAGCGTGTGATGTCGAGTAAAGTGCTTGATTATTGGTTCGAAACGAACGATTCTCGGGAGCATGTCGGCTAAAGTAGGACATTCGCTAATATAGAACCTGTATGCCGCTTCTTGGAGCGCAGACAGGTTCTTTCTTTTTACAAGGGCAATCGATTCTTACTTTTATTGTATCCCCCGATTGGTGTATATTTATTATGTTTCGAACCATTCAATTATACGGACTATGCAGATACGGAAGGAGGGGTTGCTTTGATTTCCGATGAGCAGTTGGACCGCTACCGCATCGAAGGAACGTTGCTGAGGATCGTTAGAGATGCCGACCCAGCCAACGATGTGAGAGGCTTCGTCGTAGCCTGGGACGATTCGACCGTCATGATTCGAAAGCGCACCCGGCGCGTCGTCAAGCTGGATCGGGCGTATCATTACGAGCCTTACAGCGAACCGAGAACGAAGCTGTTCGGAGACGAGGAAGAAGAGACGCGATGACCTGGTTCGCAGAAGCTGCGAGGCGGGCACGTTATGCGTATTGCACGAACCGTCCTCATGGGAGGACGCAGCCTAAACCCGGATCGCAGCGGTTGCGCGATTCGTTCGTATGAGCGTCTTCTTTTCCGGGTAACTTAGGGGAAATGAGCAAAGCTCATGCGGAAAGGGGGCGGCGATAGCATGGAACGGAATGCGTCTCTCATTCAATTGGATAACAACTATGTACTGCGCGTGCAGAAGAAGGAGCAAGGGGTACAGGGGGAAGTGGTGCTGGTGGACCGTTCGAACCCGCATCGGGGAACGCATGTATTCAATACTCCGGAGCAAGGGGACGTGCAGGAGCTGGTGGCTTGGTCGCACAAGGCGCTGCAGGCTTACCGGGAAGGATAATTCTCCCTGAAGCGAGCGTCAGGAACGGAAAGCGGAAGCCAGCAGCAGCAGCCCTAACGCCGCCAGAAGACCTATAGCGACAAACAGCAGACTGCCGATCATGATCAACACGCCCGGGAAAATAAGCGTAATCGCCAGGACTGTACCGAGACCCCAGAGCAACGCTTGCAGCGTCCACTTCAAGACGGTCCACAGCAGAACCGCCAGCAAGACCCCGCCCGCCAGTTGCAGCAGTATGAGCATGGAGATCCCTCCTTTGAAGCCATTATATGGACGTACACGAAAAAGATGCCTTCTATCGGCGGACAAGTCATGATTTCCGAATAAAGCGAATACATCTGGTACCTACAGGATCTAAGGAAACGAACGGTAGGGAGGGGCTGTACGATGAAACAAGGCTCGGCAATCCGCGGAATCGTATTCGGCATCTTGTTTACACTTCCGATATGGGCGTTCATTTTCTGGCTGGTTCGAAAACTTTGGGTTTCTTGAATGGGTGTGGACGGCATCACAAAAAATATAGATAAACCTGTTGACTTCTATGTCTGAAGATGTTATTATACTTCTTGTCCCCAAGGGGACAGTAATGATTGAGCGTTCGTGGCGGAATTGGCAGACGCGCTAGATTCAGGTTCTAGTGGGGTAACAGCCGTGGAGGTTCGAGTCCTCTCGAGCGCATTAAGCAAAGCAAGGCCCTTAACCGATGGTTGGGGGTCTTGCTTTTTTTTGCGTTCACTAAAGTGGAAGTGCGAATAACAGCGTGTGATTTAGTCTCATCTAATTCGCACGCTGTTTTTAATTTCATTCAAATCAACGTTTGACGGAATATAAAATCGGGATTATCATAACACTATACTCAAACTATTGTTTGATTGATGGAGGTGCTTACATGACTGAAAATGATACATGTGAACGGTATTGTTTTGATGAAGCAACGGTGCAAAGGGTACAAAACTCACTGCAGAAGCAAGATATTTCGGGCATGGCGAACATGTTTAAGGTGCTCGCCGATGAAACGAGAATGAAAGTAGCATTTGCTCTGTGCCAGGAAGATGAGCTGTGCGTTTGTGATGTTGCAAATATCATCGGATCCTCGCTTGCATCGGCATCGCATCATCTGCGAACGTTAAAAAAATTGAACCTGGTCAAATACCGGAAAGAAGGAAAGCTCGCGTTTTACTCTCTGGAAGATGAACATGTGCGGCAGCTCATCAAGCTTGCCTCGACGCATAATCAGGAGTTGATGCCAGTTGGACAATAATACGCAAAATCATGCAGAAGCTAAAAACGTGTATCGCGTTCAAGGGTTTACATGCACAAACTGTGCCGGTATTTTTGAAAAGAACGTAAAAAATCTCCCTGGAGTTCAGGATGCACAAGTCAATTTCGGAGCATCCAAAATAACCGTTGTTGGTAACGCGACAGTAGCGGAATTAGAGAAGGCAGGGGCATTTGAAAGCCTGAAAGTGACACCTGAAAAAGAGCATGTCGTCGAAAAGAAAGGGCCGTTTTGGAAAGAAAACTGGAACGTGGTTGTCTCTGCTCTGCTGCTTGCTGCCGGTTACATTCTGGGTGAAGATCATTCGCTTTCGTTTATTTTCTATACGACGTCGATTGTCATTGGTGGCTATGAATTATTTATTAAGGGTGTCCAAAATCTCTTCCGGTTTCAGTTTGATATGAACGTGTTAATGACCATTGCGATTTTAGGTGCTGCAGCCATTGGACAGTGGAGCGAAGGGGCGACTGTAGTCATTCTTTTCGCCATCAGCGAAGTATTAGAGCGGTATTCGATGGAGAAAGCTCGTCAATCGATTCGCTCTTTGATGGACATTGCACCAAAGGAAGCATTCATTCGTCGCGGCAGCACCGAGCTGATGGTAAACGTGGATGATATCCAGGTTGGAGATATCCTGATTGTAAAACCTGGGCAAAAGCTTGCCATGGACGGGATTGTCATTAAGGGCTCGTCTAGCGTCAATCAAGCAGCCATCACCGGCGAATCGATTCCGGTTACCAAGACCATCGATGATGAAGTGTTTGCAGGGACGCTTAATGAAGAAGGATTACTGGAAGTAAAAGTAACCAAAACCGTTGAAGATACTACGATTTCGAAAATCATTCACCTGGTGGAAGAGGCACAAGCCGAGCGAGCTCCTTCACAAGCGTTCGTGGACCGGTTCGCGAAATACTACACGCCAGCAATAATGATGGTGGCGCTTGTGATCGCAGTTGTTCCGCCGCTGCTTGGCGGCAGCTGGGGCGAATGGATTTATAGAGCGTTAGCACTTCTTGTTGTTGGCTGCCCGTGTGCTCTTGTTATCTCCACTCCAGTATCGATTGTAACGGCAATCGGTAATGCGGCAAAACGCGGCGTGCTTATCAAAGGTGGTATTCACCTGGAGGAAGCAGGACGGATCTCCGCTGTTGCCTTTGATAAAACAGGAACGCTGACAATAGGCGTGCCGCAAGTAACGGAATTTATCACCTTTGGCGAACATGAACATGAAATGTTAAAAATTTCAGCCATCCTTGAAAAAGGCTCGCAGCATCCTCTAGCTTCCGCGATTTTAAGAAAAGCAGAAGCGGCACAAGTTGACTTTAAAGCCGATGCGGAAGAATTCAGCTCCATTACCGGTAAAGGGGTAAAAGGAAGGATCAATGGACAGCGTTATTACATGGGCAGTCCAAAGCTTTTCGCTGAACTGCACACATCAATGGAAACAGAAGCAAAACGCCAAATCGAAGAGCTGCAAAACCAAGGGAAAACGGTCATGGTCCTTGGAACAGAAGCAAAAATCCTGGCACTTATCGCGGTTGCCGATGAAGTACGGGAATCAAGCAAAAACGTCATTCAAAAGCTGCATGAGCTTGGCATCAAGAAAACCATCATGCTCACCGGCGATAACAAAGCAACCGCTGATGCTGTCGGCAAGCGTTTGGGCATTGCCGAAGTCAAAGCGGAACTCTTGCCGCAAGATAAATTAGAGTATATTAAAACGCTTCGTTCGCAGTACGTTAATGTCGCTATGGTTGGCGATGGGGTAAACGATGCTCCTGCTCTTGCAGCGTCTACTGTCGGTATTGCGATGGGTGGAGCCGGAACCGATACAGCCCTTGAAACAGCGGATATTGCCTTAATGGGCGATGATTTAAGCAAGCTTCCGTACACCATGAGTCTAAGCAGAAAAACGCTCGCGATCATCAAGCAGAACATAGCGTTCTCACTGTTAATTAAAGTGGTGGCACTGCTATTAATCGTTCCGGGATGGCTTACGCTATGGATGGCGATTTTCGCCGATATGGGGGCAACCTTAATTGTTACACTCAATAGTTTACGATTGTTACAAGTCAAAGATGGTGAACAAAGCTAAGCTAACGGGACACGATGGCGCAATAAAAACAGCGGCAGTCTGGGACTTTGTTTTCGCGTCCTAGTCCGCCGCTGCGCATGCTTAAACGGATCGTACGCTTCATTGTTTTTAAGGCATGAGTATAAGGCTTGGGCTATCCCATATAGGCCATGATCCTAGCATCAATCTTATGATCCACATTAGACTCAGGGGTTAACTGATACGAATATATATTCGCACTTTCTCTAAAGTAATAAATGTTGCTCGTTGAACTATCGTTCTCCGTCCCTCGGTTTTAAGGGTTTATCTCACGTATGCTCACTCATTCGCAGGATTCCATCACCCCGGAAAACAGGAATTGTTCGGAAAGTAAATTACAAGAACCGTTGGTGTGTTATTTGGGCATGCGGGAATAGAAGAAATGTGTGAACGCTTCTTCGATTCAACTCTCTACTGCACGCATACTCCACAACATCCCTGGATGTTTACCATCCCACGGCTCAACGGGTCAACGCCCTTACATTCCATCGTTACACTTGTCCAAGGTGTGGAGACCGATAGCGTTTAGCGGATGGGTCTGTGCCCTTTTGGAGAACGAACTCGGTCCTCCGTGCTTTCTTTGTTAGAATCCTGCGAATGAGTCAATTTACGTTTTTTCAGTATATCTTAAGCAGCTTGAGTTAAGGTAATCCCTGCTTTTTCCGGAGAAAATGTTTCCCCTCGCCCAACGATACCGATAAGGATTCGTGCCAGTTTTCCAAGAAGTTTCAACACAGATTGCTGCTTCTTCATATGTTTGGCTCGAATGTTACGCTCATGCAACTTTCGAAAGACAGGATTCGTTGCAGTGAGTACGATCGTCGCTAGATACATATATTTTCGCAACGTAGAATCTCCCCGTTTCGAGAGGACAATCTGTCCCTTGCGTTTTCCTGACATACTTTCAGCCAAGTTTAGGCCTGCTTTACGCAGCAACTGACGTCCATGGGCATACTGTCTCAGGTCACCAGCACCTGACAGAATGGCTGCAATAAAGATGGGACCTAATCCTTTGATGGACCGAAGTTGTTCGACCATAGGAATTTCACTAAGCAGTGCTATGACATCCTTTTCCATCTTTTGAAGCATTTCAACAATGCGCTCGTATTCTTCAATTAGCCGCCCTAAATCCTGCTTAGCCTCATGGACAGCGGTAAGGTTCCCCACACTCCGCTTGGCTTGAGAAAGGAGCTGCGCGGCTTTTTGAGTACCGGTGGAGCCGCCGGCTCTCTGCATATGCTCCCTCCAACTCGTGATAATGTCCGCTACTGATCGAGACTCAAGATCCTGCGGGCATGGGAACTCTTTTAGGGTGGCCATGGAACGTTTGCAAGTCCAATCCTTAAACACCGAGGTGTATTCGGGGAAACGAATATCCAACCACCGGATGATCCGGTTTTGCAGGCGCACGCTGTGGGTCACCCAGAACTCCCGATCGCTCATTACGGTGCGAAGCCTTTGGAAGACGTTAGCTTGTCGCGTGTATTCATAGTAGTAGCCACGGCTGACGACATCTGCGATGACCAGTGCGTCTTTCGGATCGCTCTTGGATGGACTATTATCACGGTTCTCCTTGTTTCTTTTGATGGTGTTGGGTTTCGAACCCGTCGACAAACCCATCATACCGAGGCGCTCCTTTTTTGACAAAGGTCATTTCTTAGTCCTTACAGGAATGTTTAGTGCAACCTCCGTGCGATTAGTGTTTATTTATTTGACCATATAGCAGCATACTTCTTACGATATTTGATATCTTCTTCAGATTCTATCCATTGCAAAGCTGTTTGCTTAATTTCTTCATCTTTTAATTCGTCGTACATTTTCTTTAAGCCTACAATGATATCGTACCGAATCAATGTATAATTCTTCTCATCGGAGCATTTTCGAAAGCGATCAACCAAATGAGTTATCGCCATCTTTTTTTTGTTCCGGGCCAGATTTGGATGGATTGCTTCACATCATCATCTCCCTTCACGAACTGGTACACATTATATCACATTCTATTTTGAGCTAATTCTGCCCGTTCGTTCAATAAAAAAGCACATACGCGATCGCATGTAGTTCTTTATATAGATCCTTAAATTGATCAAAGCAATACTAATCTTGCACCGGTGTGCGCTTGCCTGCTATTTTTGTTACGATAGAAGTTGAAGGAAGAGATTCTACGGCAGAGCGAGGTTGGGAAATTCATGCGCATACGGCAAGCCCATCTAAGGGATGTACCGCAAATCCTTGACATCTATAATGAAGCGATCGCGAACACCGTGGCCACGTTCGATACGGTTCCGCGCACGCTGGAGCAGCAGGAGCAATGGTTCGAGCAGCACGGGGACGCATTCCCGGTGCTGGTGGCGGAGCTGGACGGTATCGTGGCGGGCTGGAGCTCGCTGAACCGGTATTCGGACCGGCTGGCTTATGCGCGAACGAGCGAGCTGTCTTTATACATCCGGGACGGGTACCGCGGGCAAGGGATCGGCAAAGCGCTGCTGGAAGCGGTTCTCGCCCAAGGCAAGCAGGCGGGACTGCATACCGTGCTCTCCCGCATCGAGGAAGGCAACGCGTCGAGCCTGCATCTCCACCGGTTGTTCGGCTTCGAGACGGTGGGGACGATGCGCGAGGTCGGTGTGAAATTCGGACGGCTGCTGAATGTCGTGCTGATGCAGAAGATGCTGTGAATGTTTGTTCGGCCAGAGCCTTGGAACGGTTGGGAAAGT
The DNA here is from genome assembly GCF_016586185.1 of Paenibacillus sp. EPM92. Lineage (NCBI taxonomy): Bacteria > Bacillati > Bacillota > Bacilli > Caryophanales > Paenibacillaceae > Paenibacillus > Paenibacillus sp. EPM92. The sequence continues at coordinate 31,458 of NZ_BCPS01000090.1, read as the reverse complement.
AGCGGTGAAAGCGGCTTGACTCGATTTTCACGGGTCGATATAATGGAAAGTATGTGAAGTTTGACGACAGCAACAAAGCAGCGCCCCGTACGGAGGCACCCCGCTCGGGGTGCTTTGTCGTATGCGGGCGTTTGTCGGCAGCGTGCCGCAATCGGGAAAGGGGCTTATACGGATGAATTACAAACTATGGCTGGCCGAGCAGACGGCTTCCAAGCTGGAAGGCGTGAGCGTGGAGGCGCTGGCGGAATGGATCGAATATCCGCCGAATCCGCAGATGGGGGATTTGTCGCTGCCGTGCTTCAAGCTGAGCAAGCAGCTGCGCAAAGCGCCGCAGGCGATCGCCGAGGAGCTGCAGCAAGGCTGGGGCGAGCATCCGGCAGTAGAACGGGTGGAAGCCGTTGCCGGTTATTTGAACGTGTTCTTGAATAAAGCGTCGTTCGCAGCGGATGTGGTGAGCGAGGTGTTGGCGCAGGGCGAACGCTTTGGCTCGCAAAATATCGGGGAAGGGCGAAGCGTCGTCATCGACTTCTCGTCTCCGAATATCGCCAAGTCGTTTCATATCGGACACCTGCGTTCGACGGTGATCGGGCGGGCGTTGTACAATATTTTCAAATTTCTCGGCTACAACAGCGTCGGCGTCAACCACTTGGGCGACTGGGGGACGCAGTTCGGCAAGCTGATCGTGGCTTACAAGCTGTGGGGAGACGAGGCAGCGGTGGAAGCCGGCGGCATCGACGAGCTGCAGCGCCTCTACGTCAAGTTCCACGACGAAGCGGACGTGAAGCCGGAGCTGGAGGACGAAGCGCGCGCCTGGTTCGTGAAGCTGGAGCAGGGCGACGAAGAAGCGCACAAGCTGTGGCGCTGGTTCGTGGAAATCAGCTTGAAGGAATTCCACAAGATGTACGATCTGCTCGGCGTCAAGTTCGATTCGTACGCGGGCGAGAGCTTCTATAACGACAAGATGGCGGCTGTGCTCGAGGAGCTCAAGACGAAACAGCTGCTCGAGGAAGACGATGGCGCGCTGCTCGTGAAGCTGGAAGATTACAATATGCCTCCGGCGTTGATGGTGAAGAAGGACGGCGGAACACTGTACCATACGCGCGACGTTACGGCGGCGATTTATCGCAAGCACACGTACGATTTCGAGAAGGCCGTATACGTGACGGATGCCGGGCAAAGCCTGCACTTCCAGCAATGGTTCAAGGTGATCGAGCTGATGGGTTATGACTGGGCGAAGCAGCTCGTCCACGTGCCGTTCGGCAAAGTCAGCCTGGAAGGCGCGAAGCTGTCGACGCGCAAGGGCAATGTCATCAACCTGGAAGAGCTGTTGACCAAGGCGATCGAGAAAACGCGCGAAATCATCGAAGAGAAAAATCCGGAGCTCGAGAACAAGGAAGAAGTTGCGCGTCAAGTCGGGGTCGGCGCGGTTGTGTTCAACGATTTGTCGAACAACCGGATCAAGGACATCGTCTTCTCGTGGGACGAGGCGCTTAACTTTGAAGGCGAAACCGGGCCCTACGTGCAGTACGCCCATGCCCGTGCCTGCAGCATCCTGCGCAGAGCGGGTGCGGTCGATACGGCGTCGGCGAAGCTGGAGCTGTTGACGGAACCGGCGGAGCAGGGTCTCGTTCGCGAGCTGCACCTGTTCAAGGAGCGGGTCGTTCAGGCGATGGACAAGCTGGAGCCTTCGATCATCAGCCGGTATTTGATCGATCTGGCGCAGGTTTTCAACCGTTTCTATAAGGAGTGTCCGATTCTGAAAGCGGATGTGAACGCGGACGTGCAGGCGGCGCGTCTGGCGCTGACGAAAGCGACGACCGTGGCTCTGACGAACGGGCTCGCTTTGATCGGCTTGGACGCGCCGGAGAAAATGTAAGGATTGTGAAAATGTAAAGACCGTCGTGAGAGTGGAAAAGCGGGGCTAGTGCGCGTGAGTGGAGGCGCATCGCAGCTCCGCTTTTTTTTGTTGGAGCGCTTCCGTGTCAACGAAACGGCAAACACCCGTCCACCGGGTGCCTTCACGATAAGGTGCGGCGAACGTGAACGGGTGTTTGCCCGCATGCATCGTTTCATGCAGGACGTCAAAGATTTAGCGGCCGCGGTGCCTTGGCTTTCTGAACGGCGATCTCGCGCTTGCGTGCCTTGTCGGCTTCCTTCTGCTCGCGGGAGGCGACTTTGCGTGTCTTCTTGCGGTGCTCCAGCTCAGCCATTAACGCTGCTTTGGCCAAATCGCGAATGCCTTGACGCTCCATCTCTTTCGCCGCCTCGCGTGTGAGCCGTTTCGGATTGATGCGTCCGCGCTCCGTAAATATTGGCGCCTCCACACTGGAGGCGGTTCTGCGGAAGAGCCGCGGCAGCGTGGCGTTAATAAACTCAAGCACCTCCGCATCGTGCGGTTCCGCGCCGAAGACGTGTCGGCACGCTTTGTATCGACCGTCCGCTTCTTCCTCCGCTACACCTACCCAAAATTCGCCATCCCGATAAACCGTAAGCTGCATGACGTTCCCCTCCTTTGGAATACAGGAGCGAGGGACATCCCGAGGGGGAAGGCTACGACACGGAAACAGCCGCTTCCCGGGGCCGGGACGGGCGGGGGTTCCGTGCATCCGGACTACCGACCGGACCGTGTTTTTACGCTTCTGGCGTTATTATAAGTCGGTTTTCGGGTTTGCGGCAACCCCCCGGTGCGCATACTGATGAGGAAAGGAGAGAGGTGCGCATGGTCAAGGGCGACGAGCTCGCGAAATATGTGATCGAACGGGTCGTGAGGTACATGGAAACGCCGAAGGAAGTGCGTAAGCAGGCGCGCGCCGGGCGGAAAGAATTAAAAGAGCATTGGGAGGTTCGATGGTTCGGCATGCTGCCGCTCGCGCTGCGGATGTGGTCGGGGCGTTGGGGGCGGCGTAAAGAAAAGGAACGGTGAGCCGCTTTGATCCGCAAAAAAAAAGGAAAAGCTTCTTGTTCCCGAAAGCATGGGCGCGTTCTGGAAGAACGGCTGCTGCCGACGGCAACACAGGAAGCTTTTCGATATATAGGGAAGAGAGGAGAAAAACCGTAGGTTAAGGGTAAAAACGGCCCAGACGCGCTAACGCATCCAGTGGAATGAACCGGTCGCCGTCCTGCGCGACCTGTACGAACGAATCGCCGCCGGACCAAAGCTGGTAGCCGGCTACGGCGAGCGGCACAGTGACGGAGCCGTTATACAGCTCGGCCGCAAAAACCGGCGGCTGCCCGGCCTCGATCCGCTCGCGGACCCGGGGGAAACTGCCGTCTGCAGCCTGTTCGCCGCGCACCCAAGGCAAGGTACCGTAAGGATCGTGAGGCGTTGTTTCTCCGGTTTCTATTATTGTATGCGACGAATCAAGTTTCGTGAACGTTTTCATGGTGGAAGAAGACATGTTTTCTCCGGGGGAGGGCAGATCCGATTCGGCTATTGGCAGCTCCTCGCCCGTCTTGGCGTCGAGGTACCAAATCCGGTCCGCGTTCTCGACGGACACCTTCCAAACGGCCTGCAGCGGATTCCAATATAAACGCTCGGCATGATAAGGATATTCGATAAGTTCAAGCCGTACCAGACTTTGGTACAGCGTGTTTGCGCTGAAAAGCGGGAAGCTGCCTTTACCGTACTCGGTCAGAAGGTATTGGCCGGATTCGTCGGCATGCACGACCAGATAGCCGATTTCTTGTCCTCCGGAACGGACCAGGATGATCCATCCGTGCGTTCCGGGCCCGAGCGGCTGGCTTGTCCACTCGGCCTGCGGCCAGGTATCGAAGCCGGGCTGTTCGGCAAGCTGCGAGATAAAGCGGTTGACCGCTTCACGCAGTTCGGGAGCGGGGACGCCGGTCGGCAAGGTCCGCGCGCCGACAGCCTGCTTGAGTGCGGCAGCGGGCAATTCGTCCTGCCGGGCATGAACGGAAACGGTTTCGGGCGCCGGCCCGAAGGCCAGCAGGCTTGTCCCGATCAGCAAGGCCGAGAGCAGAAACGTTAGCTTCTTCATATCATTCACCTGCTTCGCGTGGAGTCGGTGCATCGTTCCTGTGCGCCGCAAGAGCGAATATGCTCTTATTGTACAAGTTATGCCGGGAAAAGTTTGTTAGAACCTGTAGATACGTACAAAATACTTTTCCTGCAAAAACGCTAGCTTTCGCGCGCGTTCGTCAGGAGAGTCTCCCGTTCGCAGCGGGGACGTGGAACAATCCGCAATTGATGGCGGATATTTGGACGCGCGGCCGATACTGCCATTCCACTTCTTGCGTGCGATTCGCATACTGCGCCTCGATCTCCGGGCGCGCTTCGGGCTCCGCCGTCGGCAGCATCGGCTCGTAGTAATCGCGAACGCGCGCGTGTTCTTCGGCGAGACGGAGGCGGGCCTCCTCGGCCCAGCGGTGATCGTAGGCGGCCAGCTTCGCTTCCATGTACTGCTCCAGGAACAGGACGGCGCGCGGCAGCGTAATCTTGTCCGGCGTCACGTACACATGAGCGGGGAGACGCGGCGTCAGCTTGCGGGCGGCGATCCATTCCTGGAACTGCTCGCGGATTTCGCCCGTTTGCAGCTGGATGCCGATCGAATGAATTTCGCTGCGCTTCATGTCGCTCGTCAGCTCGACCTTGTAGTTGACGGCGAGCCACGTTTCGTACGGGATCGTTTGCGTATGCCGCGGCTCCGGAGGCACGTAGGCCTCGAACAGCCGTACGAACTTCCCTTTGGCGCGCACCGCGGCGAAAATTTGCTCCAGCCGGCGGCTGCCGTACGTCACCTCGTCGCGCGGCACTCGTGCGGTGAACGCCGTTGGCACGAAGCCGAAGTAACGGCCGAGAATGCTGTCGCCCTGCGGCTGCGGAAGCGGCGGCGCAGCCTGGCCGTTCGCGGCGGCAGAGCTTGGGCTGCCTGCGGCTGCACCGGTTGTGCCGCCCGCAGGCGCGCCCGCCCCGGCCATCCCCGGCGGCGCGGCGGTGCTGATGCCGGGCTGCTGCACCTGAGGATGGAGCTCGCGGTACGCGTCAGGGTCGAAAATAAAGGTGCACGTCATCGTCTCCGGCGTGACCCCGGTGCGTTCGACGAAGCTCCAATAATACGGCCGGTGGGTTAAATCCCGATCGGCCGACGGCGAAAGCTTCACCGTGACGTAAGCGGGATGCTTCTCCATAATTTCGCACTGCTCGGCTTCGAGGTAGCGGAGGACGAACGATTGAATTTGCTGCGCGTTCATCGTCATCCCTGCACCTCCTCGCCGCCTGCGGCGGAATGCGGAGAAATGGTTTGGCCGACTGCGTTCAGCAGCGACGACAGCCGTTCGCCGTCCTGCGCCTCGGCCTGCACTTCGCTGCGCAGCTGTGTGAACGATTGGCCGAGGTCGTCGATTTGCCGGCGGATGTCGTCTTGGCTGCGTGAAGACAGGATCATTTTCGCCAGATGCGATTCCAGGGAAGTGGTCTTCTCCAGTCGCTCCAGAATCGTATCCAGCCCGCCGATGACGAGCTCGAACATGTTGATCTTCTCGTGCAGCAGCGAAAGGATGTGCTCCTCGATCGTACCTGTTGTCGACAGGTTATATATTTTCACGTCCTGCTGCTGTCCTAACCGGTGTACCCGGCCGATCCGCTGCTCGACGCGCATCGGGTTCCACGGCAAATCGAAGTTGATCATATGGTGGCAAAACTGCAGGTTGATGCCTTCGCCCCCGGCTTCGGTCGCAATCAGCACTTGCGCGCGGTTGCGGAACAGATCCATCATCCAATCCTTCTTGCCCCGGTTCATTCCTCCGCGATACGGGACGGCGGTAATTTTGCGGTCCTTCAAATATTGCAGCAGATACTCCTGCGAAGCGCGGTATTCGGTGAAAATAATGACCTTGTCCTGAATCGACTCGATCAGCTCGAGCACTTTCTCCGCCTTCGTGTTTGCTTTGATGCTGCGAATGAGCTCGACCAGCGCCCAGATACGTGGGCGGATCGGCGAGTCTTCTTCCGTCTTCTTAAACATATTGACCAGTGTAATAAACACGGCGTCGCGGCTTGAACACACTTCGCGCTGCAGTGTAACGAGCGAGAGGATGCTGCTGAGATCGCCGCCGGACTCCTCATAACGTCCTTTGACGAAGTCGGTGACGCCGTCGTACAGCGCCTGTTCCTCCGCGGAGAGCTGAAGCGGGATGTTGCGCACCACGCGCTTCGTGAACGAGACGTTGCCGTCGCTGCGCCGGTTGCGGATCATCACTTTACTAAGCTCCTGCTGCAGCTGACCTTCGTTCTTCGGCACCCGCTTGTCGACGACAAAGTTCGCTTGAAAGCTCGATTGTCCGCCGAGCTGCCCCGGCTTCAGCAGCGTGATCAGGTTGTACAGCTCCTTGAGATCGTTCTGCACCGGGGTGGCGGTCAGCAGCAGGCAATGTTTTTTGCGCAGCTCGATGACGAACTGGTAATTGGTCGTTTTTTTGTTTTTCAGCTTATGCGCCTCGTCGATGATCAGCATGTCGTATTCTTGCTCCATCACGATACTGCGGTGCGGGTCGCGTTTCGCGGTATCCATCGAGGCGACGATAATGTCGTTCTGCGCCCACATATATTCCTTCTTCTGCGCGACGGCGGGGATGCCGAACTTCTGATTCAGCTCGCGGACCCACTGCAGCACGAGGGAAGCGGGGACGAGAATGAGCACCTTTTTGATCAAACCCCGAATCAAGTATTCCTTCAAAATAAGACCGGCCTCGATCGTCTTCCCGAGACCGACCTCGTCGGCGAGAATGGCGCGACCGCGCATTTCGGTGAGCACCTTCCTGGCCGTATCGATCTGATGCTCCATCGGCACGAGATTGGGCAGATGCGTCAGGCACAGAAGCTCGTCGAACGACCGGATTAAGCCGGAGCGCTCGGCTTCGATTGCCAGCCGGAACATCGTCCAATCGTCCCATGGGCCGTTACGCTGCGCCCGGGCATGCAGCTCCTCGAACCAATCCCGTTCAAAATGCAGCTCGACATGCTCGTTCAACGGCCGCACGTGTTCTTTTCGTTCGGTAGGTTGCATGAGGGTTTTTCGCTCCTTTTTCATCGGCACGATGCTAGAGATCGGTTAAAAAGCTGCATCGGTTCTGGTAGCCGAGCTTTTTAACCAGGCAAGCCAGAGTTAATTTTTAGTATGCACGAAAGGGCGGGCTTTCAAACGGCGTTCGAATGCATTATGATGAAGGGAAGCGCACTTTCGGGGCGCAGATCCTATATATAAGCTGGTGATGGGGAATGGTTGAAGAGTGGCGGTTCATTCGGTCGGGGCATGGGGCTCCGGCCTACAATATGGCGGTCGACGAGGCGATTTTGACGGCGCACAGCGAAGGGAAGGTGCCGCCGACGGTGCGGTTCTACGGCTGGTCGCCGGCGACGCTGTCGATCGGATACTTTCAGAAGGCGAAGGATGAAGTCGATTTCGCAGCGGTGGAACGTGCGGGGCTCGGCTTCGTCCGGCGGGCGACCGGGGGACGGGCGGTGCTTCATGATCAGGAGCTGACCTACAGTATCATCGTCTCCGAGGACTATCCGGGCATTCCGGGCAGCGTGACGGAGGCGTACCGGGTGCTCAGCCACGGGCTGCTGCTCGGGTTCCGCCGTTTGGGGCTGGAAGCCGATATGGTGCAGCTGGCAAGCGAGGACGACCAGCAGAAGTACGCGTCCATGGGCTCGGCGGCTTGTTTCGATTCTCCTTCGTGGTACGAGCTGGTCGTGGAGGGCCGGAAAGTGGCGGGCAGCGCGCAAACGCGGGCGAAAGGCGTCGTGCTGCAGCACGGCTCGATCCTGCTCGATCTGGACGCGGATGCGCTGTTCGATTTGCTGCTGTTCTCCAGCGATAAGGTGAAGGATCGGATGAAACAGCAATTCCTCCGCAAAGCGGTGGCCATCAATGATTTGATGCGGGATGCCGGACGAGACGCCGTCGGGCTTGAGGCTGTGGACGAGGCGTTCGCCGCCGGCATCGCCGAAGGGCTTGGCATCCGGCTCGTGGAAGGCGAGCTGACCTTGTACGAGCGCGAGCTGGCGCAGCAGCTGGTGAAGGAGAAGTACGATAACCGCGAATGGAATTTGCGGAGATAACGGATCTTGAATGGGAAAACCCTGTACCGCCCCTGACGGCGCATGCGCGATACGTTGGACGGCGGTACAGTTTTTGTTGTGGGGACCGCGCAGAGCGCAAAGCGGATTTAAAGGCCGATTAATAGCTCAAAGGCTGCCTGCAGCCTTCGTGTGACCGGACCGGGGATGCCTTGAGCCACAGGGGCGTCATCGATGCGGACGATCGGCGTCACCTCCACCGTTGTACCGGTAATGAACGCTTCGTCGGCTTCCCGGAGCATGTCGATCGTGAACGGCTCTTCGATGACGGGAATGCCGAGCTCCCGGGCGAGCCGGAGTACCACCAGCCTTGTGATCCCGTGCAAAATGAGATGGTTGGCCGGGTGCGTGCAGACGGCCCCGTCCCGGACGATCATGACGTTGGACGCGCTGCACTCGGTTACCGTACCGCTGCGGTGCAGGATCACCTCGTCCGCGCCGCGATCAAGCGCCTCCTGCTTCGCAAGCACGTTCGGCAATAAGTTGAGCGTCTTCAAGTCGCAGCGCAGCCAGCGGATATCTTCCGCCGTTACGGCGCTAATCCCTTGCTGCATGGAGGCAAGGGGCCGTCCGTATTCCGACGCGGAAGCGAACAGCACCGGTGCGGCGTCGGCCGGGAACGGGTGGGAGCGCGGGGCTTCTCCGCGTGTGATTTGCATGTAAACGGTGCCCGTTTGCAGCTCGTTCGCCGCAATCAGTTCCCGGAGCTTCGCAGCCATCGCTTCGCGGGGGAGCGGAAGCGGGATCCGCAGGGCGGCAGCCGTCCGCTCCAACCGGTCGAAATGGGCGTCTGCTTCGAAGAGACGGCCGTGATACACGCGAAACACTTCATAAATGCCGTCCCCAAAATAATACCCGCGGTCATCGGGTGAAATTCGAACCTCTTCTTTGGAAAGCAGCCCTTGCTGAAACCATATTTGCTGCGGCATCGCATGATCCTCCTTAAGTTATACAGGTTGCGCGGAAACAGGAACGTGTGTTTGCGTTTCTGCGGATGTTTGTGTTATGATAATTTTAGACTAACAACGTTGTACGGAGTTGTCAAAAGTTTGAAAGGCCGATTATAGGCTCAGTTACAAAAGGCCCGTCCAGATCGCAGTGAGGGACGGTTCGAGACGAAGTGAAGGGCTCGTCAACGTGTCGAAAGTCCTCTTCCCACGCGTTAGAAGAAACGGATTTTGTCGAATAAACTATAGTTATGGTGAACGAAAAAGAGAGCAAAACGAAGAAAATTGAAGAGAATTCGGGAGAGGCTCGGACTAACTCGGCAATTTCAAGGATATCTCATTCGATACACTATATATTGTATTGTATAATGAATTTCGCATACCAGATATTGTGATTTGACGAATTGGCTGATCATTTATTCCGGGAGGTTGTTGTTTTGAAAACTACGCAGCAGACCAAATTGGAAGGTTTAAGCGAGAAAATATTTCTGGACCGTTACGCTATGAAGGACGCCGATACGAGCCATACGAAGGTGGGCGATACGGTTCTGGTATTGACCAAAGATGATCCGAAATTTCCCGCGAAGGAAGTCGGTGAAGTGATTGAACGTCAGGGCAGACAAGTTAAAGTGAAGCTGCGCAGCGGCGACGTCGTAGAGTCGTCGGTCGAGAAGCTGACCTTAACGCTTGAGAAAACACCGCAGCAAATGTGGGATCGCTTGGCCGCTGCCATGGCATCAGTAGAGGCAACACCGGAGAAGCGCGAAGAATGGACGGACAAGTTCCGTTATATATTGGACGACTGGAAGCTGGTTCCCGGCGGGCGCATCGCCGCAGGAGCGGACGCCAGCGACGAGCTTACGCTGTTTAACTGTTACGTCATTCCGTCTCCGCATGACAGCCGCGGCGGCATTATGGCGACGCTGTCGGAAATGACGGAAATTATGGCGCGCGGCGGAGGTGTAGGGATCAATCTGTCCTCGCTCCGTCCGCGGCGTTCCGTTGTCAGAGGCGTGAACGGTTCCTCCAGCGGCGCCGTTTCATGGGGAGGGCTGTTCAGCTATACGACCGGCTTGATCGAACAGGGCGGAAGCCGCCGCGGCGCGCTGATGCTGATGATCAACGACTGGCATCCGGACGTGGTCGATTTCATCACCGTCAAACAGACGATGGGGCAAATTACGAACGCCAACCTGTCGGTTTGCGTGAGCAACAGCTTCATGAAAGCCGTTAAGGAAGATTTGGACTGGGAGCTCGTATACCCGGATACGACCGACCCCGAGTACAACGACATTTGGGACGGCGATCTGGAGAAGTGGCGGAAGACCGGCAAAGCCGTTATTACCTACCGTACGGTCAAAGCGCGCGACGTTTGGCATACGATCATCGAGTCGGCTTGGAAATCGGCGGAGCCCGGCGTCGTTTTTATGGAATATTACAACCAGATGTCCAACAGCTGGTACTTCAACCCGATCATTTGCACGAATCCGTGCGGCGAACAAGGGCTTCCCGCTTGGGGCGTCTGCAACTTGTCGGCCGTGAATCTGTCGAAGTTTTACGATGAGGCGAATCACGACGTCGACTGGGATGAACTGGCCAAAGTCGTTCGTTACTCGACACGGTTCTTGGACAACGTCATCGACAAGACGCCTTACCATTTCGAAGAAAACCGTCTGAACCAGCAGAATGAACGCCGTATCGGCTTGGGATCAATGGGGCTGGCGGAATTGATGATAAAGCTCGGCATTCGTTACGGCAGTCCGGAATCGCTGCAGTTTTTGGATAAAATTTATGGCTTTATGGCGCGGGAGGCTTACCTCGCTTCTGCGGATATCGCCGAGGAGAAGGGCTCGTTTACCCAATTCGAGGCCGATAAATTCCTGCAAAGCGGCTTTATGAAATCGATGACCTCCGTATATCCGGAAGTCGGCGCCGCCGTGAAGAAGAAGGGCATGCGCAATGTGACGGTCATTACTCAAGCGCCTACGGGCAGCACGGGGACGATGGTCGGCACATCGACGGGAATCGAACCGTACTTTGCCTTCGAATATTACCGCCAAAGCCGACTCGGATTCGACAAGCAGTACGTTCCGATCGCTCAGCAGTGGAAGGATCAGCATCCGAACGAAGAGCTCCCGGATTATTTCGTTACATCGATGGATTTGTCTGCGGAGGATCATATCCGTGTGCAGGCGGCCATCCAGAAGTGGGTGGACAGTTCCATTTCGAAAACAGCGAACTGCCCGTCCGATTTCACGGTCGAAGAAACGAAACGCTTGTACGAGCTTGCTTTCGATCTCGGCTGCAAAGGCGTAACGATTTACCGTGACGGCAGCCGCGATGTGCAGGTGCTCAGCACGGAGAAGAAGGAAGAGAAGAAGGTCGAGCAGGCTCCGGCCGCGTCTGCAGAGAATGCCAACGACCATTCCTCGTTGTCCAGCTTGTCGCAATCGCTGTCCGTGAACATCGACGCGAAGACGGAGGAAGTGTTCGACAAGCAGTATAAGCGCCGTCCGCAAGCGCTGCGCGGTGCGACTTATAAATTCAATACGCCTTTCGGCATGGCGTACATTACGATCAATGATATGAACGGCACGCCGAGCGAAATTTTCTTGAACGTAGGCAAGGCCGGCTCCGACGTGTTCGCGATGTCCGAAGCACTCGGCCGCGTCTGCTCCTTGTTCCTCCGCTACGGCGATCACGGCAACAAAGTACAGCTGCTCGTGAAGCACCTGAAGGGCATCGGCGGTTCCGGCGCCATCGGATTCGGCGCCAACCGCGTTGAATCGATCGCTGACGCAGTGGCCAAAGCGCTTGAAATGCATGGCGATTTCACCGATACCGCCGAAGACTACATCACGGCCACGCAAGAAGTCGTGATGGAAACTACCGCCCAATACGCGGTTACCCGCAACGCGGCCACATCCCTTGACCTGTGCCCGTCCTGCGGCTCCGCCTCGCTGATCAACAGCGAAGGCTGCAAAAACTGCTCCAACTGCGGATACAGCAGATGTTCGTAAGGAAAGAGGCCGTGAGGCCTCTTCAGGCTGTCGAGAAAGTCTCGACAGCTTTCTTTATGTTAAAAATGTTTATCACGACACCGCGTTAATGTTGTATAATATAGGTAACACAAGAACTGGACGGTGAAGAGCATGCTTCGTTCTAATAACGGTAAACAAAATGCCTATGAGTTTGTATCTATCGAAGATCTCGTTCCTCAAGATCACATGCTTCGCAAGATCGACAAATACATCAGCTTTGAATTCATTAGAGAAAAAGTAAAGCCTTTGTACTGTGAAGATAACGGGAGACCGGCCATTGATTTGGGCTAACAGACGCGTTCCAGACCACACAACCATTAGTTGGAACCGACGCAAACGGTTCAAGGATACAGCGATTTTCCAAGAGGTGTTCGATGAAATCGTCCTTCAAGCCGTTCAACATCGAATGGTCGGAGGTAGGGTTCTCATTTCAGACTCCACGCATATTAAAGCCAACGCCAACAAACACAAGTTCACGAAACAACAGGTGCTGCAAAACACGAAGCATTACATAGAGGAACTCAACGCCGCGGTGGAGGAGGATCGCAAAAATCATGGAAAAAAGCTCTAAAACCAAGAGAGGAAGTGATCGAGCATAAGGAAATTAAAGTGAGCAAGACAGATCCCGAAAGTGGCTATATGGTTAGAGAAGGAAAGCCCGAAGGATTTTATTATTTAGACCATCGTACCGTCGATATGAAGTACAACATCATTATGGATGTACATGTCACTGCAGGCAATGTCCACGATTCCTTACCTTACGTTGAACGACTGAACCGACAAGTAAAGCCACACAGGGTTTATTTCATAAATGGGAATTTAAATACCATGTAGGTACCGATTCTTATGTGTGCCCAAATAACCAGCAGCTCACCTACAAAACAACGAATCGAGAAGGTTACAGACATTACACATCAAACCTGGAGGTTTGTAAAACCTGTCCCTTCCTCTCAAAATGCACTCGTTCCAAAAACCATAAGAAGATTATTGCTCGACATGTTTGGGAAGATAGCAAGGAATGGGTGCTTAGAATATCATTGGAAAACCCCGCAAGGTTAATCCAATGAATTCAAAGGGGTATATTTTTTATGGCATACAAGGGACAAAACTTCAACAGTGTCCGGTATCAATAAAGCCGTGAGGTCCACAATTCAGGACACTTATTTGAAAACATATTTTTTATCCATAGCAGCATATTAAATCACCTTTTTCCAACTAGTTTACTTTGTTTTAATTATACTGCTTTTTTGGTATTTGGTATAGTGGCTTATTTCAGGATGAAATCTTTAATTGCTTATAGATTTTTATTTGGGAACATATTGACATTATAAAAACAAAAGATTATCATGTACACATACCCCTATGGGTATATATTTTTTAACTGTTATATACCCGTTGGGGTATGAAGAGGGGATTTTAAAGTCGGGTTAAAGGGAAAAACAAAAACAATACATTAGGAGGAAACGAACCATGGGAGCACGAACACTGCAGGCCATGACGGCAAAAGAAGTAACTCAAATGTTGCTGAACAATGAGGAGCTTTTTATTTTAGATGTGCGTAACACGGATGATTTTGATAACTGGAAAATTGAAGGTGGAAAAATCGAAGTCGTGAATGTTCCTTATTTCGATTTACTTGACGGGGTTGATCCTGCACTGGATAAAATTCCTGATGGAAAGAAGATTTTGGTCGTTTGCGCAAAAGAGGGTTCTTCCAAATTTGTAGGAGAGCAAATCGTTGAAGCAGGCAGAAATAATGTTTATTACCTAGAAGGCGGAATGAAGTCGTGGAGTGAGTATCTTGAGCCGATTAAAGTCGGGGATCTGAAAGACGGGGGGGAGCTGTATCAATTTATACGGATCGGCAAAGGCTGCTTGTCTTATATGGTCATCTCCGGCGGAGAAGCGGCGACTGTTGATACACTGCGCATGACAAACGTATTTGAGCAGTTCGCTAAAGATAAAGGCGCGGTCATTAAGCACACGATCGATACTCACTTACATGCCGACCACATCTCCGGCGGTAAATTGCTGGCGGACAAGACGAATGCGAAATATTGGTTGCCGCCTAAGGATGCAACAGAAGTTGTATTCGAGTACACGCCATTGGAAGACGATAACGCGATTACCGTCGGCAATACGCAAATCAAAATTCAACCGATTTATTCTCCAGGCCACACGATCGGCAGTACGTCGCTAATCGTTGATGATCAGTATTTGTTAAGTGGAGACATCTTGTTTGTACAATCCATCGGACGCCCTGACCTTGCAGGCAAAGCGGAAGATTGGGTCGGAGATTTGCGAACGAGCTTGTATAAAACATACAAGAGCCTGTCTGAGGACTTAATTGTATTGCCGGCACATTTCGGCCAGCATACAGAGCTTGGAGAAGGCGGTAAAGTTGCTGCGCGTTTAGGTGATCTGTATGCCTCCAATCCGGGACTGAATATTGAAAGCGAAGAAGTGTTTCGTTCTGCGGTGACGGATAACTTACCGCCGCATCCAAATTCTTATCAGGAAATCCGGCAAACGAATATGGGTAGAGTGAAGCCTACGGAAGAGGAGCAGCGCGAAATGGAGATGGGACCAAATCGCTGTGCTATTCATGATAAATAAGACTATGATCTACGGGTGAATAGCCCCTTCATAGTGTTCAGTAATCGCACTCTGAATATGCACCATTGACAACCCACTATTATTTTATTATCATCTGTATATACCTATACGGGTATTGGTTTATTTCGATCATCGAGTGTTGAGAGGAGAACAAATTTTTTTTGAACAAAAATATACCCCCTATAGTATATAACGGCGGTACTCAATACAAATAATACGGGTGTAAGGGGGAAGCTATGGAATTAGATATTGGATGGCTTCTTATCTTATTTGGCATCGGTTTTACAGGTTCCTTCATATCTGGGATGGTCGGCATCGGAGGCTCCATCATCAAATATCCGATGCTGCTGTATATACCTCCGATGATGGGATTTGTAGCTTTTACCGCTCAGGAAGTGTCCGCGGTAAGCGCGATTCAAGTGTTTTTTGCTACACTCGCGGGTATGTTCGCATATCGCAAAGGCAGTTTGATCAATAAAAAACTGGTTCTTTACATGGGAGTACCCATCGTAATTGGCAGCTTTATCGGGGGGTTCGGTTCTAAATTTCTCCCGGATTCCGCAATTAATCTGACGTACGCGGTGATGGCCTTGATCGCAGCGGTCATGATGTTCCTCCCGAAAAGAGGCATCGAGCGTGAAGATTATTCCGGCATTACCTTTAATAAAGTCATCGCATCCGTGACAGCGGCGATTGTCGGGGTATTATCAGGTATCGTAGGAGCCGCAGGCGCTTTTATTACCGTCCCGATTATGCTCGTCATTTTAAAAATTCCGACGCGGGTTGCCATTGCATCATCACTTGCGATTACCTTTATTTCTTCAATCGGTTCTACAGTCGGAAAAATGATGGGTGGACATATGCTTCTCATCCCATCCATTGTGATGGTTGTGGCAAGCATCCTGGGATCGCCGGTTGGAGCCAAAGTTGGCAAGAGAATGAACGTGAAAGTGCTGCAATGGATACTTGCCACTCTTGTTACAGCTACGGTGATTAAAATTTGGTACGACATTTTGGCATAAAGAGGAGGACTCGTTCATGGCAGGAAAATACTCGAAAGACATGCTTCCAAGCGAGGTGAAGGAGCGGCTCGCCAAGGGAGAAACGCTGAGCATCCTGGACGTACGTGAGCTGGATGAATGGGAATCCGGTCATATTCCGGGAGCAAAGCACATTCCTTTGGGATCTTTAAGCGAGCGGCATAAGGAACTCGATCCGAAGCAAGAGACGATTGTCGTATGTCGAAGCGGAAACCGAAGCGGGCTCGCATGCGAGCATCTTGAAGCCTTAGGCTACAAAGTGGTGAATATGCCGGGCGGAATGAATCAATGGGACGGAGAAATGAAGTACGGGAAATAAGAAATTTAGGAGGTAACGGATATGGCGGCAGTAATTCAAACGAATCGAGTGTTAGAGTGTGAAGGATTAGCGTGCCCATTGCCTGTAGTAAAAACCAAAAAACGATTGAGGACATGAATTCCGGCGAAGTCGTTGAAGTGCGCGCCACAGATAAAGGATCTGTTGCCGACCTTCAAAGCTGGGCAAAGCGGACGGGGCACCAGTATTTAGGTTTACGGGAAGAGTCTGGCGTGTTCCGCCATTTTATTCGAAAATCGTCGGAGAATGAGACGAAACCAGAAGTGAAGTATCCCCACACCGTAAGCAATGAAGAACTCAGCAAAAAATTAGAATCAGGGGAAAAAATAAAGGTGCTGGATGTGCGTGAACCTGCGGAATATGTGTTTCAGCGAATCCCAGGGGCCATTTCCGTACCGCTCGGCGAACTTGAGCAAAAAATTGCCGGCCTGAATCCGGACGAAGAATACTATGTCGTATGCAGAACGGGAACCCGGAGCGACATGGCGTGTCAAACGCTGGCCGAACGAGGCTTCTCAAAGGTGAAGAATGTAGTTCCCGGCATGTCGGGCTGGGATGGTCGCACCGAGCAAGATTAACGATATGAAAAACATTAACCTTTAGGAGGAAAATAACATGGCAAACAAGAGAGTGGCGATTATCGCATCATCTGCAGGACTCGAAACCGCATATAAGGTTTTGAACATCGCAACGGCGGCAGCGGCTTTGGATGCGGAAGTGGGTATCTTCTTCACCTTTGAAGGACTATCCATCATTCATAAAGACTCGGAGAAAATGCTGCAATTGAAACCGGAAAACGCGGGCTTAGCCGAAGGGTTCCAAAAAGCAAACGTGCCATCGGTAGCTCAATTGCTTGAAATAGCGAAGGATTCCGGAGTACGCATGATCGCCTGCCAAATGACGGTTGATGTGATGGGACTGGACAAAGAACACTTTATTGATGGAATTGAGCTCGGCGGAGCGGCAGCATATCTTGATTTCGCCTTCGACGCACAAGTTACATTGAATTTCTAAAAAAATTTAAATATCAGGGGAGAGGTTATATGATGGCGGATATTGTTATTGATGCGAAAGGGCTTGCTTGCCCAATGCCGATTGTGAAGGCAAAAAAAGGGATTGACTCGATTCAATCCGGACAAGTGATGGAACTTCAAACAACAGATAAAGGTTCTATGAATGATTTTCAAGCTTGGGTAAACCAAACGAAACATGAATTAATTGAAGCAAAAGAAGAAAATGGAGTATTTACGTTCTTGGTGAAAAAGGGTTAAAGGTTACGCTGGAGTACGGGGCGGTGGCGCCGGCCACCGCTTAACCTTTTCAGGAAAAAGGAGAGACCCGTTATGTTTATCTGGATGATCATTCTTGCTGCTATATTTCTATCTCAACTTCGAAATCAGTGGCCTGTGAAAGGTCTTCAGTATATAAGCGCAATGGAACTACGTAAAATGAAAAATTCAACTACGTTAAAAATCATTGACGTGCGTGACGCTTCCGATTTTTATGAAGATCATTGCACGGATGCGATTAACATTTATGTCGGGAGATTGCCGTTCGTCTGGAGCAATCATATTCGTGATGGAGATACGATCGTCCTGCTCGGCACGGACCATAGATCAATTAATAAATCCGCTAGAATTTTGAATAAGAAAGCGGGTATTAAGAGCATTTATGCCGCTTTCTATCAGAATATAAATGATCCAAAAATTAACAAAAGAATAATATGCAGTTAAAAGAAAGGATGAGCTTTCATGGCAGAGAGAGAAAAATCAACGATTGTATTATTTAGCGGGGAGTTGGACAAAGCGATAGCGGCGTTTATTATTGCGAATGGAGCCGCGGCATATGATCATGATGTGACGATTTTCTTTACATTTTGGGGTTTAAATACGCTTCGTAAAGAAGAACTGGTACCGGTCAAGAAAGGGTTTTTGGAGAAGATGTTCGGCGGTATGATGCCGCGCGGCGCAAATAAGCTAGGTCTATCCAAGATGAACTTTGCAGGAATGGGTCCTAAGATGATCAAGCATGTCATGAAGAAGCATAACGCCTTGACTTTACCGCAGCTTATTGAGTTGGCACAGGAGCAAGGAGTTAAGCTTGTTGCATGTACAATGACAATGGACTTGCTAGGTTTACAGAAGGAAGAGTTAATCGACGATATCGAGTATGCAGGTGTTGCAGCTTATCTGGGGGATGCAGCCGAAGCTAAAGTGAATTTATTTATTTAATAGCAGCCCCCAGGTCTGGGTATCATCTACCTGTACACGTAAAGGGGGAATAACAATGGTTTATGATGATGATATAAAACGGCGTTTACGCAGGGTCGAGGGACAAATTCGCGGTATTCTGAACATGATAGAAGCAGGAAAGGAATGTAAAGAAGTCGTCAGTCAACTTTCAGCTGTACGCAGTGCGGTAGATAAAGCGATGGCGATTATTGTCGCCGTTAATCTTGAACAATGTATCCGGGAAGAAAATGAAGCAGGAAACGATACAAAGAAAGTTGTTCATGAGGCTGTCGAGTTACTAATTAAAAGCAGGTAGGTGATGACGTATGGATTACGCTCTCTATGTACTGTTAGCCGTATTCGTTGTATGGATGTTTTACAAGCAATTCACCCCTGTAAAAGGTTTGCGGAATTTACAGCTCCGGGAATTTAAGGAGGAGTACAAGGGTAATAAATTGATCGACGTAAGAGAGAGCCGTGAATACACTAGAGGGTATATCCCGGGAGCCGTAAATATACCTCTGAGTCAGCTGAAACAAAGGCTCGGGGAGATTCCCAAAGATAAACCAGTCTATTTGTATTGCCAAAGCGGTATGCGGAGTAAACAGGCCGGCAAAATACTCAGCAATAACGGCTACGGTCAAATCGCCCATCTAACGGGCGGCATCATGGCCTGGGATGGTCCAACGAAAAAGTAAAGTAATGGTTTCTGCTAAAGGAGAGGAAAGCTAAGTAAAGTTCCTTACTGGAGGCTTTCGATGGTTCACTATACGGTGGAAACGAAACTTAACGTTCATGATGCTGTAAACACGTTGGAAAAGGTTCTGAAATCAGAACAGTTCGGGGTCCTTTGGCAGTTTGATATTCGAGCGTATCTGAATGAACTGATGACAGTAAACCTAAAACAAATGTAATCGGATAATAAACAAAATCATTAATAATTTAGAAAAGTTTTTTTTCAGCAATTATGAACTTTTATGATTGATGGCAGTATCCGGAATGAGGGATGAAGCTAAAAAAAAATAGGCAGCTTCGATGGTTCACTTTTACGGACCAGGGGAGCTGCCTTACTTTCCGTTAGTCGATCTGAAGCTTGTAGAGCATGGTCGTATCCTGCTCATTGGAGCTGCGGCTATCGGATTGATACCAAATGATGCTGTCTCCGCTAACCAACGGATCGATGTGGCCCGGTGACGGTACGCCTTGCAGGGCTGACGGCCGGTAAAGCTGCTTGCCAGACCCATCGACTACGGCATAGAAGAGACCTTCGTTGTTCCCGGATTCCTTCCACAGCAGGACGAATTTATCGTCGTTAAGCTTGACCAGATGCGTCTCCTCGATGTCGACCCCGGAATCGACGGCATGATCGGTCAGCCAGACGACGTTGACTTCCCTGGCATCCTTGGCCCCCTTCGGGACAACGCCAAGATACACATTCTTCGTCTTGGAGGCGCCGTACTGCTCCGTAAGGGAGACGCTGGAGCCTGCTACCAGATAGTTGTCTTTGGCTACCTCAAGACCGCCCACATGCGCACCTGTGTAGTTATCGCCGATCTTTCCGGGGAACTTGAGGATGTCAAGTTCAGAGACAATGCGATCCCGCTGCTCGACTTGGAGCACGACCGAGCGCGGATAGGCGTCCCCATGGTCGGCATATATGATCTTGTCGCCATCGAAGCGAACATAAGCCGCAAACGAGTGGCTTACGTGATTCCGCGGCCATTCAGCACCTTTGTACAGCAGAGTCATGCTCTTCATATCAGCCAAGAACGTAATGTTCGATTGGTGGCGGAGCCCGTCCTTCGGTGTCAGGTAACGCTGCCGTGTGGAGTAAACAGCCAGCTTCCCGTTATGACTATCCATCGTCACATTGCCTGCATGGAACGGATCGGTGACATACACATCACTGATGTCTATTTGGCCGGCTTTCGTCCAAGAATCGTCGTATTTTACAATGAAATAGACGGTCTTCGTTGGCGATTCTTCCATATTTGGCTGTCCGTACACGACATAATAGCAGCCGTCTTCCCCAAGATGAATGCCGCCTAATAGGGGCAGCTCTTTGGAAATCATCTTCTCTTCAATCTTTTCGAAGGCCGGTGTAAATTCCTGCACGCGAAGTCCATTGTCCCCCATGTCCTCGACCAGCACCACGCGATTCTTCTTATGGAGTAAGAACCTCTTGGCCGTAGAAAAATAATTTCCGTATTTATAGTCGTCAGTTCCGAGTGTCTTCGTCTGGACCGCTTGTGCGGTGACCTCAGCTTGAAGAGGCTTGTAAATCATAATGGCTTTGTTCTTCGGTTGCCACACCACTGCACTTCCCAGCTGCTCGGAAACGAAGCGTGTCGGAATGAGAACCCGTCCGTCCTTCATACGAGCGGGTACGTCTAGCTCCACGGTTCGCCCGTTCACCGATGCATCGGGACGGTCAACCTGCAGCACAATCGTCTTCCCTTGCAGCTTTACCGTCACAGTACGGCAGTCACCGTCCCACGCAATGTCCGCACCTAGCGCTTCCAGCAGCGCTCTCATCGGAATGAGGGAGAAGCCGTTCTCCGTCTGTACTGGAACATCGGTTGCGAGAAATTGATTGTTCACACAAGCGAAGATCGTCTCTTTTGGGTCAGGCATATTGGAGTAGTCGAATTTCGTATACGTGCCGTCTTGATTCAGAGCACCACTGGGGCGCGGCTTCCTTGCTTTTGAAATCTCGGTCTGGCAGTTGTCGGCGGCGGCTGCCGACGCAGAACTTCCCACGGTAAGCGGCAGCATTGCGATGCACAGCATCGCAGTAAAAATTTTGTAAATAGTCTTGATCACGGGAACCCTCCTGTTTCATGGTTTTTCATATAGTACCGGATACCCATGTCATTCGACAGGTAATGTCGTTTCCCTTCTGTGAGCTCGACATGAATTTCAGCTCGTCTACTATGGAAGCGATAGGGGGGAATCTTTGTTTAGGAAATGACGAAGGAAGGCGTTTCGTAGCTGCTGGTTCCTTAACAATGATCGACTTGAGTATGTAAATACACTAACGGAGAGCTGAGGGAATAAAAAATTGGAAGAGCTTAATGAAATTCGAATATGGTAAAATGAACAGAGATAAGATATCATTTAAAAGAAATACTAAAATAGTTTTGGGTACATTGGTCGATTAACTTAATAAATGTCAATAATAAAAAATGTACTAGAAAAACATTTCTGATTTTCTCTTCTTGTGCTATCCTACATAATAAACAACTTTTTGAGGTGAATTTATGCAATCTTCTACTGTAGTGCCAACAACATATTCAAGAACAAATCCATTTCAAGCGAAAGTTCTCAAAAATGTAAATTTAAATGGAGCAGGTTCTAATAAAGAAACGAGGCATCTCGAGCTATCGTTAAAAGGATCTGACCTCTCATATGTCCCAGGTGATTGCCTTGGTATTATCCCTGAGAATGATCCGGAACTAGTGGCTTCCCTTCTTGAGGAAATGAAATGGGATGCAGAACTGTCTGTTTCAGTTAATAAGCAAGGGGATACACTTCCCTTAAAAGAAGCGTTAGCAAGACACTTTGAAATTACGTTATTGACGAAAAAAATTATCCAGCAGGCAGCGGAATTATCAGAAAATGAAGAGCTACAAAAGCTGGTATCCGATGAAAATCCAAATCAACTGAAAGAATATATCGACGGACGTGATTTGCTCGATTTGTTACGAGATTTTGGTCCATGGAAAGCTTCTGCCCAAGAGATTGTCTCTTTATTAAGAAAAATGCCGCCACGGCTATATTCAATTGCTAGCAGCATTACCGCTAATCCTGAGGAAGTGCATCTAACCATCGGTGCTGTGCGCTACACAGCTCACGGACGGAAGCGCAAAGGAGTTTGTTCTGTTTTATGTGCTGAACGTCTTCAAGAGGGAGATACGCTTCCAGTATTTATTCAACAAAACAAACACTTTAATCTACCAGAGTCCCCAGATAAAGATATTATTATGGTTGGTCCTGGGACAGGTATTGCACCATTCCGTTCGTTTATCCAGGAACGTGCAGTGAATGCAGCATCAGGTAGATCATGGCTATTTTTTGGAGATCAGCATTCAGCATCGGATTTCCTGTATCAAAACGAGCTGAAAAAATATCAAAAAGATGGGGTATTGACAAGATTAGAGGTTGCGTTCTCCCGTGATTCGGCGGAAAGAGTATATGTACAGCATAAAATGCTTGAAAACAGTAAGGAATTGTTTGAGTGGCTAAATAATGGAGCATACTTCTACGTTTGTGGAGATAAGCAATATATGGCGAAAGACGTCCACAATGCTCTAATTAGCGTTATTGAAAAAGAAGGTTCGATGACCCGTGAAGCAGCCGAAGCGTATTTAAATGATATGCAAGAGCAAGGGCGTTACCAACGTGATGTGTATTAAAATGAATATTAGTGAGCAGCACTAAAAAAGAGTGACTTTATTTCGCAATTAGCGGTCATAAAGAAACAGGCCATCCTTCTTTAAACTGTACCCCTTGTAAAGGACATTTTAAAAAAGCCTAGGCTGATTGAAGAAGATGATCTCTGTATTGAACAGGGGTCATCTTTTTTAAATTCCATTGGTATCTAAAATGGTTGTAATAGGTCATGTACTCCTTGATCTCCCGTTTTAGCTCATCCAAAGTCGCACAAGGTTTGATGGAGGCCTGATCTTTGAAATGGCCAAAAAAGGATTCCTGGGGTGCGTTATCCCAGCAGTTTCCGCGTCTGGACATCGACTGTCTGAATCCCATCTTCTTAACCAGTTTCTGAAAATCCGGATGCGTATAATGGGTTCCCTGATCAGAATGGATGAAGGCACCGTCTGCTTTTTTGCACCTTCGATTTGTCTTCAGCTTTCGCAGGGTGTCGATCGCCAGGTCCATCGTGATTCGGTCTGATACATGATAAGCCAGGATTTCATTGGTTGAACCGTCCTTGATCGTTGACAAGTAGGCTTTTTTTCCTGAGCCATAATATAAATAGGTGATATCCGTCAGTAATACCTTGCCGGGGATATCCTGCTTAAATTCCCTGTTCAGCAGGTTAGGAACCACCCTGTGCTCCTGAGTTGCCTTCATCATCCGTTTATAGGGATTGGCTTTCCTGAACGGACACACAATGCCGTATTTCTTCATGATTCTCCGGATGCGTTCTAGATTGTAGACAACCTTAAATTGCCCCTCCAGTGTCATCTTGATGGAACGGGCCCCTTTTTTGCGTCTTTTGAAATGGAAGGCTTTTAGGATTATTTCTTTTACCTGTTCATCTTTCTGAACCCTCATTTCTGTTAAAGAAGTCCAGGAGGAGATGCCTGCTGGCTCCAAACCATGCCTTTTCTCTATATCGAAGATGCTGACGGAACTACCGTCAGTAAATATCGATGTCATCCAAAAAGATAAGAATTTGCAAGGCGAGATGCGCTTCATAGAAATCTTTGGAACTCGTCAGGTCCAGATGACTTATTTCTTGAATCCTTTTTAGTCTATACCTTGTTGCGCCAATAGAAATATGCAGATCCTGCGATGTGTTTTGGATGTTGCCCTGGTTCTCTAAATAATAAAACAACGTTTTTAACAATTCGTTGTTATTTTTTCGTCATATAGCCTAATGCCTTGAAGTAAAAGTTCGGCAAATTTTTTTAATTGATCCATATTTTCGGGGTTAATAATTTTGGAAAAGGTGCTGAGATCCTCAGAAGAAACAATGCTTGAATGTTTCTTCCGAACCGTCAGCAATTGGACGGCTTTTTGCGCTTCTTCGTATCCCCTGCGGTAATCTTCTATTTTTTTACAAATCGAACTAATTCCAAACGTTATTATCATATCTTTATATTTACTTTCGAGCGTTTTTAATAGCAATTGAGCCAACGGTTTTACTCCGATGCCTGTCTTCTCAAGTAACTCCAGCGGGATTATAGCGATAATATGATCGGATTTACTTGTCAACAGGCATTGCGTATGTGAGCCTAAGCTTTTTATTTGAGTATGAAGAGTGTCGATGACCTGAACTTGTAAATCTTTAGCCGGGTCCGCGTTCGGATCAAGGGAAGCGAAATGAACGATAAAGAGATAATGCGGCAGCTCTAAATTATATCCCATTAATTTTGATCTGTAGGTTAATTCATCTGCATTGCAATTCTTCTTTAAAAGCTCAATGAACAACTCGTTTTTTAAACGATGCTCCACTTCAATTCTAGTGATGGTATGCAGCAATTGGATGGAACAAAATTTCGAAGCTGCTTCCAAAGCAGAAAATTCCGTTTCATCAAACTCTCCGGAATCTTTAATTAAGGAAATATAACCAAACAGGCCATTTTTGGTATGAATGGGGCATATTAGACGTTCATGCGTCCAACCGCTTCCTTCTGCGAACGTATAATGGACCGGCTGCTTGATATCTTTTAATAGATTGGAAAAAAGAATATGATTTTTAAATTTAATAACTCAACTTTCGCAGAGTCAAAATCGGGTTAAATGTACGTACAGCATAGTAATGAACCTGATTGGATTGTCTGCTTGACGAAAATAGAAAAACACCTCTTCGTTTGGTAAAGTGAGAGTGTCGAAGTCTACACTACCATACAGAAGAAGGTGCCCTCTCTATGATAGATCAGCAACAGCCATTTGATCAACTGCCAAAAGAAATCAAGCCGGCGTTTCGCGATTTGAATGTGCGCAAACACTTAAACAGTGCGGGTTTTAAGAAGAAATTCGGTTTTACCTGTGCCTATTTGTTCCGTGTTGTCTTTGTCCTGCTCTTCCACCAGAAAAACTGGTTTCGTCTGCTCGAAAGCAACCGGGGCGAATCGTTTCCGGGCAAGGATGCCGTTTATCGATTCCTGAATCATGGTGGATACGCCTGGCGGCGGTTTCTGCTGTCGCTTAGCGGTGAGACGATTAAACGTGTAGAGAAGCTGACTTCTGCGGAGAGAGAGACCGCCCTTATTTTCGACGATTCCATGTTTGAGCGTAACCGCAGTAAAGCTGTCGAGATGCTGGCAAGGTTCAAGGATCACGCAACGGGTTCGTTTTACAAAGGCTTTCGCATGCTGACCATGGGCTGGTCGGATGGACACTCGTTTATTCCAATGGACTTTGCTCTTCTTAGTTCCGTCAAGTCCGGGATCACCGGGATGATGGATGGTATCGACAAGCGAACTCACGGTTACAAACGCCGCCAGGAAGCCTTTCTCTCCGCGCCTCACGTCATCGCGGGCATGCTCGACCGTGCCATTGGAGCCGGCGTTTCGGCTTCTTATGCACTGATGGACAGTTGGTTCACGCATGCACCACTTATTCGCGAGGTGCTTAATCGTGGATTGCACGTGATTGGCATGGTCAAGAATGATAATAAACGCTACATCGTGGGCGGCGATAGGCTTGACCTCAAAGAATTGTACGCCATTGCACCGCGTGTAGCAGGCAAGAACCGCAACATTCTACGCCTGATTCGGACGAAGCTTGCCCCCGACATCCCAGTGACCATCGTGTTTGTCCGTCATCGTTCCAAGAAGAACGAATGGCTCGCCATTCTCTCGACGGACATGACCTTGACCGCTCCAGATATTATTCGTATCTACAGGATGCGCTGGGAGATCGAAGTTTTCTTCAAATGCGCAAAGTCCTTGCTGCGCTTGCAAAAGGAGTTTCAGGGACGTTCCTATGACATGCTTGTAAGTCATACGACAATCGTCTTTTCCCGATATATTCTGTTAGCCTGGCAGCATCGGCAAAGCACGGATCAGCGCTCCATAGGCGGACTGTTCTATTTGCTTTGTGATGAAGTGGGGACGATCGACTGGGCTGTCGCCCTGCAACAATTGGTCGAATTGATCAATGAAATTGCCGTGAAAGCAGGAAAGAAAGTTTCACTGCTTATTCAACGTCAACTCCAGCAATGGATCGCGGGTTTGCCCAATTACATCAAGGCGTATCTGCCGATTTCAAGCTGCGAAAGTTGAGTTAATAATATCCAGCATGCTGTATTTAAACAAGCCAAATGATTCTATGAGTCTGAAATCTTTGTCTTCCAGGGTGACGCCAAGATTAAGGGTTTCGCCTAAAAATTTTATGATGGAGGACAGCTCCTGCCCTTGAATTAAAATTTCGGATAATTTTTCATTAAATTTCAGCAATTTTTTATAAACATCCCGTTGTTTTTCTATTTTAAGAAAGGGGCTGTTTATTTCTATCATTTCCTGACTATCCTGATCCAGTTGATCAAGCAAATCCTTCTCATCCCATTCCTTTGCAGGCTTGGCGATCATAAGGCAATGTTCGTCGCCCTTCCCAACGCATTTTATCTCTTTAACGATAATATCCCTGCCATAATGTTCAGACGCATACCCCCCAATAAACCCGGTTAATGTATGACAAACAGGTTCATTATGTACGCCAAAATGCTTCAAATGCTGTTCGGCCTCGTAAGAGTAATGCCAGTACCCCTCGGCAAAATATTCCCCCGTAGTGTGATTGTATATAATCTTAGCATTTTGAGAAAAAAAAGCTCCCGTAATTTTAGACATTTGCGGGCCTGCATGGAACCATTCAAACGGTGATTCAAGCGAAAAAAGCGCTTTCAAATTTTTGGCGAACTCTACACCGTAATTTCTGCCGTACCGCAACAAAATCTTTTTGGCTTGATCCATGCCTACCGACCTGATCAGATCCCGACGCAGTAGGCCGATTGCATCCGTTCCAACCAAAATCATCCGCTGATCTTTAAGGTGAATTTTTCCGGTAGCCGCATCGAACGTAATATACGAATGTAAGTCAGATTTATTGAACATGAATGATCACCACTCCTAAGCAACAATAAACTAATTGTACAAATAATATAGCATCATTTTATACAAAAATGTTAAACAAAATTGATAAATTCATCAGTTGATTTTGAATTTTATGAATATTGAGTTTTTTTAGGTTCCTGATAAAATCAATTACAACGATTAGGTAATAATTGGAATTGGAATTGAACGAAGTGTACATGTTGTATAATTTTGTATCCGTTTACATTTACGAACAAGACAAACCAAAGCCAAACGCTAATCAAGGGAACAAAAAAACCAAGTTGATGCTTAGACTAAAATAAGGAGGTGAGGACAGCCCCGCTATCATGAGAGCTTTTCCATCCGATTTGCTATTACCTATTTGAGAGGGTGAAGCGCATGGCAAACAGGAAGTTTTGGGTTTATGAAAATAAGCTATTACTTATTCTATCATTGGGCTGGGGATTTTTATTTTTCGATCGACTGGCAGTTAATTTTTTGATGCCGTTTATTATTAAGGATGTTCCAATGAGCAATACCCAAATCAGTTTGATCGTTGCAGGATTTTCTTTAACTTGGGCACTCGGAGGCTATTTTGGAGGCTATTTCGCGGATCGTTTAGGAAAGAGAAAAGTTTTTTTAGCCATTTCGGTTTTGTTTTTTTCTCTTTGTTCGTTTATGACAGGCGTGGTAACAGGTTTCCTCTTCTTGCTCTTTATACGCATGCTCATGGGATTGGTTGAAGGGCCGTTCTTTCCTACAGGTGCATCCATTCTAGCTGTGGAATCATCAGAATCACGGCGCGGCTTCAATCTGGGATTTCTACAAAACTTTTCATCTAATTTCCTGGGTGGAGTTTTAGGACCGATCGTTCTTGTAGCGGTTGCCATAGCCATCGGTTGGAGAAACACGTTCTTACTCACATTAATTCCTGGTCTGATTGTAGCCTTCTTGATATGGAGATATGTCCGGGAACCGAAAACTTCTAATGAATCCGAATCGATTTCAGCTGATGGTAATAAAAAAGACGAAAACGTCCGTGTGCGGGATCTGTTTAAATACAGAAATATCGTATTATGCATCATTATCGGTATTTTCTTCATCCCTTGGTATACGCTGGTTTTTACTTTTGCTCCTCTTTATCTGGTTCAAGCTAAAGGAGTTTCGCCCGATATCATGAGTTATGTCATGTCAGCAGTCGGTATAAGCGCGGCCGTATGGGGATTTGTTGTACCGGCGCTGTCTGATCGCTGGGGAAGAAAGCCGGCAATGATTACATTCTCCTTCATTTCCATGTTAGGTCCCTTATCGATCCTGTTTTTCAACGGACCATTCTGGATGTTGATGATACTTGTTATTATCGGATGCGCAGGGCCGGGACCCATGGCTCTCTTCATGTCGATCATTCCGGCTGAAACCATTCCCCGCAAATATATTGGAGCCGCCGTAGGCTTGACAATGGGCGTCGGTGAATTGATAGGCGGCGTTGGAATCGTAACATTAAGCGGTGTCGCTGCCGACCATTACGGGATCATGGTTCCACTGTTGATGTCAGCGGCATTTGCCCTTATCAGTGCTTTGGTCTCGTTGTTTTTAATCGAAACGTCACCGATTAAGGTTAAGGCGAAAAGAGAAGCAGAGCTGCGATCTTCTACGGTATCAAACATTTGACCCGGCTCATCTATACATTGATGTTCTGCCTGCGGAGGAGAGGATAAGGTTGAAAGCTGCAATCTGGTACGGATTAGAAGATGTCCGGGTCGTTGAGGTGGAAGAACCCGTCACCGGGGAAGGAATGGTTAAAATAGAGGTCGAGTGGTGCGGTATTTGTGGCAGCGATCTTCATGAATACGTATCGGGACCTATGACAATCCCCGTTTCGGAGCCTCATCCATTGACAGGGCAGGTAGCTCCGGTGATTCTGGGTCATGAGTTTGCCGGCAGAGTGGTTGAAATAGGAGATCGCGTGACAAATGTAACGATGGGTGACCGTGTAACGGTGGAACCGATTTTAACTTGTGGTACTTGTATTCATTGCCAAAGCGGTCGTTATAACCTGTGTCCCAAACGCGGATTTCATGGACTTACGTCAAATGGGGGAGGATTTTCGGAATATACAACGGTTCAGGCTCACTTGGTACATAAACTGCCCGATACCATCTCATTTGAAGAAGGTGCGGTCATTGAACCGGCAGCGGTGGCTGTTTATGCCGTTCGTTCAAGCGGATTAAAGGTGGGGGATGCATGTGCCGTATTTGGAGCCGGCCCCATTGGGCTGCTTCTGATCCAAGCTGCCAAAGCCGCGGGTGCCAGTAAAATTATTGCCGTGGAAGTATCCGAGAGCCGTTTGGCTAAAGCTCAAGAATTGGGTGCCACCGATTTCATTAACCCTCTAAAAGAGAAAACGGTGGAGGCTATTCATAAAATCACCAGCACCAAGGGTGTGGACGTTAGTTATGAAGCTGCAGGCGTAGAAACCTCTTTTTTGGAAGCGCTTGACAGCGTTAAGCCGGATGGGGAAATGGTGATCGTAAGTTTATGGGAAAAGGCGGTAACATTTAATCCTAATCTACTTGTGTTAAACGAACGGAGGATCCGATCTTCCTGTGCTTATCGGCATGTTTTCCCGGAGGTGATTTCGTTAATAGCTAACGGAAAAATAAATGCAAAGGGATTGATTTCCAAAAAAATTTCATTAGATCAAATCGTAGAAGAAGGTTTTACGACCCTTTTGACCGATAAATCTCATTCAAAGATTCTGGTTACGCCTAAAAAGATAAATCTTTAATTAAATGGAACTTACACTGAAATGAGGAATAAAGAATGAGATTGCTGGAAAAGGTTGCCTTGATTACAGGTGCAGCATCGGGTATCGGGAAGGAGACAGCCCTATTATTTGCTAAAGAAGGGGCAAAGGTTGTATTAACGGATATTCATCAAGAGAATGGCTTAAAAGCGGTTGAATGGATCCATTCAGCCGGCGGTCACGCTACTTTTATAAAGCATGATGTTTCCATGGAGGATGAGTGGAAGTCTGTCATCCAAACGGTCCTGCAAACCTATGAACGGCTTGATGTCGTCGTAAACTCCGCCGGGATTGGAAAATTTGCTGCGATCGAAGATACAACATTTGAACTATGGCATCAAATTCTGAGCGTCAATCTCGACGGCCCTTTTTTAGGTACCAAATATGGTATAGAAGCGATGAAACGGACGGGCGGAGGATCCATCATTAACGTTTCATCCATCGTTTCAATCGTTGGTGATCCTGGACTAGTGGCTTACAGCGCAAGCAAGGGAGGCGTAGATCTATTATCTAAATCTGCAGCTCTGTATTGCGCGAAGTCAGGCACAGGAATCAGAGTTAATACGGTTCATCCGGCATATATTCAAACACCGATGATGTCCAATATTGAAGATGTGGACTACGTCAAGTCGTTACTTCCAATGGGTCATTTTGGTGAGCCAATCGATGTCGCAAATGGAATTCTATACTTGGCATCGGATGAATCCAAGTTTACAACAGGCAGTCAATTAGTGATTGATGGCGGGTATTGCGCCCAATAGAAATTTATTGGATTCGGCAGCTTGTACGATATTCATCATACATTTCAACCAGAACATACGGCTGTAAAACAAAAATAATGGGAGGAATCTTGAATGAACAGATTTGAATATCAAATACGTCACTGTATGGATGCGGTGGAGGAGCTGTTGACAAAGACGGAAAATCCACTGCACAGAGCCATTCTTAATAATTACCGAAGACACGTACATCTTGAGGCATCCGGTCAATTTGAAAAGATTGTCGCGGACGATATGATGGCAGACCATCCTGTTTATCGAGTGACATGGGGTGATAATCCTGTTGTTATCGAAGAGAAGGAAGGGGTGATTGACTTTTACAACAGCGTAAAAGAAGCCGTACTCTGGAATTCAGACGATCGAATTGCTGTTGCTGACTGGGGGATTGCAGATGAGCTAACCTTTCATCAGATAACCAAGGGAAAAGACCTGGCCAATATGGGCTTTCAGGTCGATGATTTGGAAGCTTATTACCATTTAAGCAGCCGACAAGTGTTCTTATGGCCCTATGATGAGCAAGGAAGGCTGAAGGGTGAGCATCTATATGAAGACAAAACCAGCGTACAAATAGAAAAAGTGGATCCAGAGGAATTAATTACTCCACAACAAGTAAAAGAAATTCATTTAGAGATCCTTGACCAATTAGAGAAAGAAAAGGGCGAAAATTACTGGGTATATCATGAAGGGACAGTTGTCAAATGAAGAAGCCTATTTTTTCAGAGGTGCCTGGATTACATCATGGTGCTGCTGATTCACAATAGGATTATAACGAAAACC
>NZ_BCPS01000089.1:0-2974 GCF_016586185.1 Paenibacillus sp. EPM92 | reverse complement strand
AAAATAAATATGTCTGAAACGGCCGATAAGAAGATGACGGCGCCGCCGTCCGCTTACAAGATTGTCGATATCCCCGAGCCCTATGCCGATGTGATCAAGCGCCATGGCGTCGAGGGTAAGTTCGTAGAGGGGGAGGAGAGCCCATGGGTGCCGTTCGGCGATAACGCTGCAATTCGCCATCTAGCCTTCGATGTCCGCAACAACATCTACAGCAACATTCTTTGGATCAAGTCACCGGGCGTGATCGGCACGCACAGGCACAGGGGGACGGTGGTCATGCTCTGCCTGGAAGGCAGCGTCCGCTATCTCGAATATGACTGGGTAGCGGGTCCCGGAGACTTCATCTACGAAACACCGGGAGAGACGCATACGCTCGTGACTGACCACCCGGATGGTGTCAAGCTGTTCGGCTGGCTTCAAGGACCGATCGAGTTTTACGACGAGAATGCCAATTTCCTCGAGACACTCGATGTCTGGTGGTACATCAACCACTATGAAAGCTACTGCCGGGAGCACAACATCCCGATCAACAAGCAGCTGTATCTCTGATTCGTTTACAAGAAAGCCGGATTCCTGCACGCTAAGAGGTTCCGGCTTTCCTTGTTAAGTATTCAACGGCCTTAACCTTTCACCAGACATGAAAGCAGTTGCAGCAACTGTGCTGAAGATGGATGATTTATATAGTATGGAGAGGAGCTTTTAGTTTGAAAACAAAGAAACGATGTACCTTGCTTTTAACCATGGCACTCCTGGTCTCGTCCGTATCTCCTATGTTTTCCTCTGTCGGTTTTGCCGAGGCACCTGCAGGAGACGACCCAGCATCGACGGTTAAGCTTGAGAGTGATGGCGCTCCTGTCCAAAGGGGAGAAGCGGCAAAGTTGGCGGTACGGTTATATGAACGCATAAGCGGAAAAACAATCCATCCGGATCACAACCCTTTTACCGATACGGATGACGTTGAAATTAATAAGGCTCACTCTGCGGGGATTGTTATGGGGATCGAAGACGGAAAATTCGGGCCCGACGCAGTCGTCAGCAAGCAGGAACTTTCAACGATGCTGTATCGGGTTATGGAGAACGCGATTGATGGATTCAATGGTGACCAAGCGAATCAAGGAATATTCGCGGATAAAGAAGAAATTGCCGGCTGGGCGGAGCTTCCGGTCCGCTATCTACATACACTGGGAGTAATAAAAGCGGATTCTTCGGAAAAAGTTAATCCTCATGCCAAGCTGGATCTTCAAGAGGCAAATGATCTGGCTGAGCGTATATACGGGTTCACGGTTGCGCGGAATGCCTGTTCAAAACTGGATGGAAGGATACTCCCGGCATCCGACATTCGTTTGCCGACAAGCGGGGCCACGATTCAATCGGCCTCTCTGGTGCTGGAAAATGAAGAGAGCAATGTGAACGGCGAGTTTTGCAAGGTGCTCGGCGCCATTCACCCGGTGGATCAGAACGCGCCGGATATCCTTTTTGAAATCAACCTGCCGACCCAATGGAACCACAAAACCTTGCAGCTGGGCGGAGGCGGTTTCAACGGCACGCTGATTACAGGTTTGGGCGGTACTCCCGGTCAAATGTCGAGCGTTCCGATGCCTTTAAAGCAGGGTTATGTCACATTCGGAAGTGATTCCGGACATCAGAGCACGGTTGCTTTCGATGCTTCCTTCGGCCTTAATAAGGAAGCTTTGAATAATTTCGCCGGCGATCAGCTGAAAAAGACTTATGATGTGGCTATAACTTTAGTCAAAAACCACTACGGAAAAGCTCCGGAGCAAAAATACTTTGCGGGAAGTTCGGAAGGCGGCCGGGAAGCATTGACGGTTGTCCAGAGGTGGCCGGGTGATTATGATGGTGTCATTGCCTTCTATCCAGTTGTTCATTTGATGCTGTTGCATCTCACGGACAACCAATATGCACAAGCCCTTTATGCAAATGATGGCGCCGGATGGTTGAATCCGGAAAAGTATAAGCTTCTGAACGATGCTGTATATCAGGCCTGCGACGGTCTGGACGGTGTGGTGGACGGTATCATCGGTGATGTGAAAACATGCAGCGAAACGTTTACCATAAAAACGGTGGAAAATACCCTGCGTTGTCCGGACGGCGCCGATACCGGGAATGACTGTCTGTCGGATGCCCAGATTCATACCGTAAGGGTAATGAGTTCGCCAATGCCTTATGATTTCACCTTTAATAACGGTGTTGATTCATTCCCTCAATCCACAATTCTGCTGGGCGGTGATAAATCTGCATTCCATTTGGGTACAAGACCGGTACCGGCAAAGCCGCCTATGTGGACTCCTGTCGGAGGGGATGCTTTTCACGCAGCTTCCGGTGATACGAATGTCAGATACCTTGTCACACAAGATCCGTCTTTTGATTCGTTGACATTTGATCCGAATACATATAAAGAGCGGATTATGGAGTTATCCGAGCTTCTAAACTCTAACAGCACGAAGATCGAAAGCTTCAAAGAGCAGGGCGGTAAGATTATTCTTGTAGGGGCCCTTGCCGATGGAGGTGTCAGTCCTTTCAATACGATCAACTATTACGAAGGGCTTGAGAAGGAATTCGGAAAAACCAGCCTGGATCCATTTGTTCGTTTCTACGCAATTCCCGGTTACGGTCACGGCACCGGTCCGTTCACTGCAACAATGGATACGCTAGGTGCTTTGGATAAGTGGGTCGTATCAAATGAAGCTCCCGATCAATTGGTTGCGACAGATGCCAATAAGAACACGGTAGGACGCACAAGGCCCGCATGCCGTTATCCTGAATGGCCGAAATACAACGGATCCGGAGACGTAAATGCAGCGGAAAGCTATACGTGCACAAAGCCTTAAATGGTTAAGGAAGTAGATGAAAAGGCGGGTATGATGTCAATACTCGTCTTTTTTTCCTGTTATTGACCGGTTACTTTAAACATTCATGTTGACACATGATGAAAAACAAACTAAACTAAACTTGC